>CALCRD010000266.1 GCA_937894355.1 uncultured Bacillus sp. | reverse complement strand
GTGGAACGATGACCAAGTCCGAGACAAAAATGTTACTTGAACTTTATGAAATAAAGGAAATCCCAAAAGTAGTATTAACCAATGATCAAAAGAGCAATATTCAAAATCTAAAGTGGCTAATGGATGAATATCACGTAAAAGAGGTCTATACGATTGAATCCACAGCTGCAAAAATTAATCCGAATGAAGCTGTTTCACTTTTTATTTGGAATGAAGGAACAACTCAGGAAATCCTTCCGGGTGTATCAATTGAAGTGTTAAATGTTGAAAAGGATATGGATTTATCGGTAGAATTTTTAGATAATCGCGTGCTTTTTTTAAATTCAGTGAATCAATCTTCTGAGAAGAAATTATTAGCACAACAATTTGCCAGTACAAAGATTGTTCAATTCGGAAGCTATGGAAATAAGCACTTTATTTCTGATGAATTAATTAAACATCTCGATCCTCAGATTGCTATTTTTTTTCATGAAAAAAATAAAAAACCGGAACAAGAGCTAATCCAACGTTTGGCAGAGGCCTGGATTGATGTGTATCAGGCAAAAAGGCATGGAACGATTATTATAAAATTCACTGACAATAATTATGAAGTGCTCACAATTGCCAATGAAGAAAAATAGCTGCGCTAATAAGAAGCGCAGCTGAAAGTGTGTGTGGACTAGAAAGATTTTGTCGATTATATGCATTAAATAACTTATCGTGTCATCTTCACCCATACATTGATATAATAAGTTGAAATCTTATTGTTATTGTATCCAATTTGTAGATCAATATTAATAACAAATATTGTATTCTTTGAGGGGGATTACCATTGGAGAGTAAAATTGAGGTAATATCAACGGTGAAATTACAACATAGTCCGGAGTTGTATAAAATTGTTGATGCCTTAAATCGAAATTTAAAGCAACGGGATTTAATGTTTGGGCTGGCATTAGATCAAGATGATCAAAATAAAGCCATCTTTACAATATATCGTACATAAAGAAGTGATTAGTTATGAAAAAATGGATATTTATTAGTATTGGAATGGTAATCGTTGTAATCGTTTTGTTCTCAATTGTTTATTTAAAATCAGTAAAGCCCTTAAAAGTAGCACAAGAAAAAGCTGTTGCGGCTGCCAGCAAGGAAATCGACCTGAAAAAAATTAATGATATAGAAATTTACAATGGTGAAGAAACCTATTATATTTTAAAAGGGAAAGATAAAAAGAACAATAATGTCATTGTTTGGGTTTCCGAAAAAGGGAAAAACGTCTATGTTCGTCAGGAAGCAAAAGGTATATCCCGAGAACAGGCGGTTTCAAAACTTCTTCAAGAAACAAACCCTAAGGAAATCGTTTCAGTGAAATTAGCTATGCTAAAATCCCGGCAATGTTGGGAAATTTATTACCTTTCGCATAATAATTTGATAAATTATTACTATGTTGATTTTGAGACAGGCGAATGGCTCAGAAAAATTGAGAATATGTAAAATTAAAAGGAGTGCTAGAAGGATGGAATTTCAGTTAGCAAAAAGAGTCCAATCATTAACACCATCAACGACTCTTGCTATAACAGCAAAAGCAAAAGAGTTAAAATCACAAGGACATGATGTCATCGGTTTAGGAGCAGGGGAGCCTGACTTTAATACTCCGCAACACATTATTGATGCTGCAGTATTATCGATGAATGAAGGTCAAACAAAGTATACTCCGGCAGCAGGTCTACAATCCTTAAAGGAAGCAATTGCCAATAAATTTAAGCAGGATCAAGGAATTGAGTATAAATTAAACGAAATTATCGTTGGCTGTGGAGCTAAACATGTACTTTATACATTATTTCAAGTTATTTTAAATGATGGTGATGAAGTAATCATCCCTACACCATATTGGGTAAGCTACCCTGAACAAGTTAAATTAGCTGGTGGGGTTCCTATATATGTTGAAGGTTCAGAAAAGAATGAATTTAAGATCACTCCTGAACAATTAAAACAAGCTATCACTGAAAGAACAAAAGCGGTGATTATTAATTCTCCGAGTAATCCAACTGGTATGCTTTATAGCCAGGAAGAACTAGCAGCTCTAGGTCAAGTTTGTATACAAGAAGATATTCTGATTGTATCTGATGAAATTTATGAAAAACTTGTTTATGGCCAAAATAAACATATTTCGATCGCTCAAATTTCATCAGAACTGAAAGAGCAAACCCTCATTATTAACGGTGTTTCTAAATCTCATTCCATGACTGGATGGAGAATCGGTTATGCGGCCGGGAATGTTGAAATTATTAAAGCAATGACAAACTTAGCTAGCCATAGTACATCAAATCCGACAACTACCGCACAATTTGGAGCAATCGCAGCTTATAATGGCTCTCAAGACGCTGTTGAAGAAATGCGCCAAGCATTTGAAGCTAGATTGAACCAAATTTATGATAAACTAGTTGCCATCCCTGGAGTTACTTGTCTTAAACCACAAGGGGCATTTTATTTATTTCCTAATGTGAAAAAGGCGTTGGAACTTACAGGTTTTTCTGATGTGGATACCTTTGCCGCTGCTTTGTTAGAGGAGGCTATGGTGGCAGTCATTCCGGGCTCAGGCTTCGGTGCACCTGAAAATATGCGTTTATCTTATGCAACATCATTAGAGCTTTTAGAGGCTGCTGTAGAGCGTATTAACCAATTTGTAAATAATAAAATGAAATAAATGATATTCCTAAAAGAAAGGACCAGGTGAATCTGGTCCTTTTTGTGTTTGTCGTTAAAGACGTGAGGTGGTGTTTCACTAGGTTTAACTTTAATAGCGATAATATTAGCATATTTCCATCTTTTCTAATGTATATTGATTATAATACCCGGAAAAAGGTATAATGAATTTTGATACATATTCCGAGCTTCGTAATAGTTTTTTGGGAGGGACAATCAAAAGTGATAAAGACGACCATTAATGAGGTACACAAATATGTGGATCAAGAAGTGAAAATAGGTGCCTGGATAGCAAACAAGCGCTCTAGCGGAAAAATTGCCTTTTTGCAACTCCGAGATGGAACGGGTTTCATCCAAGGGGTGGTTGTTAAAAGTGAAGTTCCAGAAGAGGTTTTTTTACAAGCTAAATCAATTACTCAAGAAACGTCCTTATACGTAACAGGTAAGGTTCAAAAGGATGAGCGATCTGCTTTTGGATATGAATTACAGGTCAGTGCTATTGAGGTTTTACACCAAGCTGTTGATTACCCTATTACACCAAAGGAACATGGCACAGAATTTTTAATGGATAATCGTCATTTGTGGCTCCGTTCCCGCCGGCAGCATGCCGTTATGAAAATTCGCAATGAAATTATTCGGGCAACCTACGAATTCTTTAATAATAATGGTTTTACCAAGGTGGACCCACCAATCCTTACTGGAAGTGCTCCAGAAGGAACAACCGAACTATTTGCTACCAAATACTTTGATGAAGATGCCTATCTTTCCCAAAGCGGTCAGCTTTACATGGAAGCAGCGGCGATGGCATTAGGAAAGGTCTTTTCTTTCGGACCAACCTTCCGTGCTGAAAAATCGAAAACTCGCCGTCATTTGATTGAGTTTTGGATGATTGAACCAGAAATGGCATTTTATGAATTTGAAGATAGTCTCAAGGTTCAAGAAGATTACGTTTCCTATATTATTCAATCCGTTTTGAAAAATTGTTCTGTGGAGCTAAATACATTAGGCCGTGATACTAGTAAGCTTGAACAAATTAAGGCCCCTTTCCCGAGAATTACTTATGATGATGCGGTGAAATTTTTACAGGAGAAAGGTTTTGATGATATCGTTTGGGGTGAAGATTTTGGGGCACCACATGAAACAGCGATTGCCGAGAGCTATGCTAAACCTGTATTTATTACTCACTATCCAACGAAGATTAAACCATTCTATATGCAACCAGATCCGAATCGTGGAGAAGTTGTATTATGTGCCGATTTAATTGCACCTGAAGGTTATGGAGAAATCATCGGAGGTTCTGAGCGAATTAATGATTATGAATTGTTAAAGCAACGGTTGGAAGAACACCAACTTGGTGCAGATGCTTATAAATGGTATTTAGAGCTTCGTCAATATGGTTCCGTGCCACATGCAGGTTTCGGACTTGGTCTTGAACGCACTGTAGCGTGGCTTAGCGGCGTCGAACATGTTCGGGAGACAATTCCCTTCCCGCGTTTATTAAATCGCTTATATCCGTAAAAGAGAAGCCTAACAGGCAGTCGGTGCAAATTTGGCTGTCTGTTTTTTTGTGTTTAAGCGGGGAAAAGAGGAAGGGTGAATATCCTAGTTGGCTTGATTTGAGAAATTGTGACTTTAGTTTTGGATCAGGGTCGGTCTATCCGGTGGTAGTGATTTTTATCTGATGGATGGGCGCGTTTGTTGGTATTTGGCGGAGTTTTACCTAGTACCCGTATAGGCATATGCAGGAAATAGGAATTTATAGAAAATTATCGGATTTATATATTTCTAATTATTGGGAAAAAGTCATATTAAGGTGGGGTTAATTGGCTTAAACTTTTGTAGCTACCAATTATACCTATTTTGTGGGATTGTATAGGACGAGAAAAAAGTAATATTAAACCAAAAAAGTAAAAATTAAGGGCAATAATTTGTTATACCCAGATGGGTATGAAGTGAAAAACCATTGATAAGCCGATCTCTATGGTACACAATAATGAAAAAAACAAGCATAATGGGTATCCAATAAGGCTTATATAGTACCTAATAATCAAAAATATTAGCATATTAGGCACCCTAGAGGCCGTATATGAGCTATAATATCAAAAAAATCTTGTGTAATAGGTAACCAATAAACTCGACACTCTTAGGAGAGTCCATCTATGGGGTTGAGGGAAAATACGCTAAAGGGAGTTTAGGTTTGCAGGCCTGGAGTATATGTTTTCCAGGATTTTTTTGTATTAGTTGGGTTAATATTTGGCATTATTCATTTCGTAACATTTGCTATTAAAGTATTTTTTGGCATCCACTTTGGATGGCTTACTCTAGTTCAGAGTTCATGCTATACTTACTTAGAGGTGTTTGCATTATGATAAATACAGATATATTAGCATGGATTAAGAGTGGAACCATATCAATCCCTTCTACATTACTTACTCATTAT
Organism: uncultured Bacillus sp.; assembly: GCA_937894355.1. Lineage (GTDB taxonomy): Bacteria > Bacillota > Bacilli > Bacillales > Cytobacillaceae > Bacillus_BU. The sequence continues at coordinate 6,455 of CALCRD010000266.1, read as the reverse complement.
AAAAAAATGAATTTAGATGAACAGGAAGTTGTTTTGATTTTGCATATGATTTCTTTTTTCGAAAAAGGAATTCATTTCCCTACTCATTCCGAGATTTCCGAACGAATGACCATCGATTGTACGAATTTATTAAGAAGATTAATCCAAAAGGGATTTATTGAAATTATAGAAGGTTTTTCTGATGATGGAATTCGCACTGAAAAATATTCCTTAGATCCGTTATGGGAAAAGTTGATCGTTCAGTTTCAATCACAAATCAACCTAAATGAAATAAAAAGAAATCAACAGCAGGAGACTGATTTGTATACATGTTTTGAACAGGAATTCGGGAGACCATTATCACCATTTGAATGTGAGTCACTAGGGATGTGGTTAGATGATGATCACCATGAGCCGGAAATCATCAAAGCAGCTTTACGTGAAGCGGTTATTTCCGGAAAGTTGAATTTTCGCTATATTGACCGCATTTTATTCGAATGGAAGAAAAATGGTATCAAAACAATTGAACAAGCAAAAAGCCAAGGAAGGAAATTTAGACAGCATCAGAACGTTGCCAAACAAAAAGAGGAAGCTGCATCGAAGCCTGATTCCGTTCCATTTTACAATTGGCTTGAGCAATAAGGTTACCATGTACGGGAGAACCAATTTCTCTCGTTTTTTTAATTTTAGCTTTGTCAAAGACCATTGTTGATATTTACCAACCTGTTGATTGGAGTGGAGGGCACGCAGACTCCTGCGGGAGCACGAGCTGAGTGAGACTCTGGAGGAAGGAACGACCGGAGGAGGCTCACGGGTGAGCCCGCGAACCGCTCGTGCCTGGAACGGAAATCAACAGCCTAGTTTAACAGAGCCCTAATTTTAATAAATAAATAAGGAGATTTTTATGTTAACAAAACAACAGATTCGCTATTCATTAGACAAAATGGGGGAGATGTTCCCGGAAGCTCATTGTGAACTTGTCCACTCCAATCCGTTTGAGTTGGTTATTGCTGTTGCCTTATCGGCACAATGTACCGATGTTCTTGTCAATAAAGTAACAAAAGGTCTTTTTGAAAAATATAAATCACCAGAAGATTATTTAGCGGTTCCCCTTGAAGAGCTTCAACAGGATATTCGCTCTATAGGATTATTTCGCAACAAAGCTAATAACATTCAAAAGCTGTGTAAAATGTTATTGGATGAATACGATGGCGTGGTACCAGATAATAGAGATGAATTGACCAAACTACCAGGAGTTGGTAGAAAGACGGCAAATGTGGTAGTTTCGGTGGCCTTTGGTGAGCCAGCGATAGCTGTTGATACCCATGTAGAACGAGTAAGTAAGCGTCTAGGTTTCTGTCGGTGGAAGGACTCCGTACTAGAGGTTGAAAAAGCCATTATGAAAAAAGTTCCACAGGAAGAGTGGTCTGTCACTCATCATCGAATGATCTTTTTCGGGCGATATCATTGCAAAGCCCAAAATCCGCAATGTGAACGCTGTCCGCTTCTTGAAGTATGTAGGGAAGGGAAAAAACGAATGAAAAGGAGGGAGTCCTGATGGAGAACTATGATGAGCATATTGCTCGAATACTGCAAAACTGGGATAAGCTTCAAAGTGAAATTAAAGCCCTGTTTGATAAACGGGATAATCGAAATGCAATTACCCCAATGAAAAAAGGGATAGATTTATTAGGCGAATTCATGTTTTTGACAAATGGACTCCCAGTAAGTCAGGAATCAGATTTTGATTACCATTCATTGGAATTAAAGCCAGTGAATTTATCTGAGAGGCTGCAGTTTTTGAAAATGCGACCAAATATTTATCCTTCCTTTGTTCAATTAATAGAATTATTCGAGGAGCAACAAAAACATTACGCAAAAGCTCAAGCTATAAGAAAAGCACAAAGAATAGATAAGTGAATAAATCAAGCCAACAGTAATAAAAAAGCCAGTAAAAGCTATTTTTAGCTATTACTGGCTTTTTTATTATTTTTCCTTAATTACTTCTTTTGTTATATTGCATATTTGTTCCATTATTCGGTAGTATTCCTGGGTTAGTCGTGCCATCACCCGGAGTACTTCCTGGGATAGGGTTGCCGTCGTTGTTGCCATCATCTTGGTCATCATCACCATGGTTATTACCATCTTGGTCATCATTTCCATCATCATCGTCATCCCCATTATCAGGTTTAGGAATGTTTATAGATGTTGTGGCTGGATCACTACGTTGCTCACCGCGAATTGCGATAATTTTAAAGGTATACTTGGTAGCTGATGATGGATTGGCAATTTGCAATCCTGTTTCAGTAGTTGTTGTCAGTACTTTCTCGGCCTCGCCATTTATTGAAATACTTACCTCAAAGCTAACACCTTCGCGTACCTCTTGTGGATAGTCCCAACTAAGAAGCATTTTATTTCCGGCAATGTCATGCTTAACATTTGGATTGCTTGGCGCTTCCAGTTTGTTATATTTGTCCGATACTTCTGGTGTGTCTGTGCCTTTTACAGCATACTCATAAGTAATTAAATCTTTTGGCGTAAATTCACTGGCTAGTTTAGCAGGAAAAGTTCCTTTTTCAATAGCAATTTTTTCTACCGTTCTTGGTATTGTGAAGTCAGTGTTCTTCACATTTTTAGATACATGACCCATTAAATTTTTAAACATTAATTGAGCAAGTTTTTGATCGTTTGGTGCAATTGAATTCTTTCTGTCTTTATAGCCGGTCCAAATGGCTGCAGTGTAATTGGTTGTGTACCCAGCAAACCATATATCCGGTGCACCATTCCTTTGGATATTCCATTTGAGGATATCTTCCTTAGAATAGTTGGTCGTCCCGGTTTTTCCAGCTAAATGGAGACCAGAAACATTGGCTTGGCCCCCGCTACCATAACCGCTATTTACAACACTTTTTAGCATATCGGTAATTAAAAAAGCAGTCGACTCTTTCATAACAACATTTGATTCCGGAGCTGTTTTTATTTTTGTCCCATCGCGAAGTTCAATTTCTTTAACAGCATATGGCTCTGTGTAAATTCCATTATTACCAAAAGCGCTGTAGGCTCCAGCCATTTGTAAAGGAGATACACCTTTTTCAAGTCCACCAATTGCATATGATTCAAAGATAGGATCTGGCAAAGGAATCCCTAAATCCACGGCAAAATCTCTTGCCTTTGGAAGTCCGACCTGTTGGAGTGCTTGGATCGCTGGAATATTCCGCGAACGAGCAAGAGCCTCACGGATTGACATAACGCCCAGATGCTTACTATCCCAGTTCCTAACAGGTGTGCCATCAGAATACGTATATGGCTTATCATCTAAAGTATGATAGGTACCCCAATTTAAATATTCAATAGCCGGCCCGTAATCTAGGATTGGCTTTATTGTTGAACCAGGCTGGCGTCTGGTATCCGTTGCAAAGTTAAATCCAAATTGGACCTTTTGATTACGTCCACCTCCAATTGCCCGAATCTCACCAGTTTTAGTATCGAGCAAGGTAATCCCTGCTTGGAAGTTTTCATCAGGATAATGAATGATTTCATTCGTATCCAAAATTTTCTCTACTTGTTGTTGGGCACTTTGATCAAGTGTTGTATACACCTTTAAACCATCAGTAAAGATATTGATGTTATCGCCATATTTTCCTTTCACCTCATCGACAACACGATCGATAAATGAGTTGTAAGGTTTTTCATTGCTCTTACGATCTTCCACTTTTACAAGAGTGGATTCAACAGGAGTGTTTTGAGCTGTTTCCATTTGTTCTTTAGTTATTTTTCCATGTTGATGCATCAGTAACAGAACAATATTTCGGCGTTTTTCTGCCTTTTCTGGATAATTGAAAGGATTATAGTTTTCTGGACTTTGAGGCATCCCTGCTAAAAGTGCTGCCTCATGAAGCTGTAATTCATCTAACGATTTATTAAAATAAATTTTTGCGGCCGTTTTCACACCAGAAGAGTTTTCTGACATCCAAATCTTATTAACATACATTTCAAAAATCTCATGTTTTGTATAGCGTTGTTCTAGCTGATAGGAAAGCCAAGCCTCCTGAACTTTTCGGGACATCGTCTTTTCTGTGGATAAAAACGAATTTTTTACGACCTGCTGAGTGATCGTACTTGCTCCTTCAGAGCCGTATCCGTCAGTAATATTGGCAATAACAGCCCCACCTAAGCGAATTAAGTCGACACCATTATGTTTATAAAATCGGACATCTTCAGTCGCTAAAAAAGCGTCCTCTACTAATTTAGGAATTTCCTCATACTCTACATAATCGCGATTTTCTGAACCAATCTTTGTTACTAGATTTCCATCTTTATCAAATATTTCAGAAGGAATCGGATCTTTTAATCTTGATTCATCTATTTTTGGCGCATCCTTTACCATGAAAGCAAAGGTAGCAACACCGGTAATAACTCCGATAACACCAAGGGCAACACAAACAAGGAAAATTTTCTTAAGCATTCCCTTGTTATTCTTCTTGCCTTTTTGATTTTGTTTTGCTTTATCGGCAAGTTGCTGCTTTCGGCGCTCCTCTCTACTTTGAACATTGTCAGACATTTCTGAACCGCTTCCTTTCTTAATCAAGCAAAAAAATTATTCGAATTTATAAAGATAGTCTATTATTTTAATATAGTCAATTCTGGGCTGATATCCAAGCTGGATAAAATGGCCACAATCGTTAATCTCATCAATTGTGATAGATTTTCTTCCACCGCTAACCATGCGTTCCCAGTAAGTTAATAAATGTTCTGCTGATAGAAAATAAACTTTCTCGTTAGCAGAAAAACGGAGAATGACAAAGCATATTCCACCATTCATTAATACTGCTTTCATATGGTTTATTTGGTGTTCATGGAAATTTTTTAATGGAAACGATGTTAGAAATTTGGTTTCCTTTGCCTCAAAGTCGAGATACTTCCCTTTATATAGGCCGTTATAATCAGTTGTCGATGCTTGTTTAAAATATGCCTCCTTAATAACTGCTGCACTACGTTTTGGGTAATCTACATGAACAATCTGGACAGGAGTAGGTTTTTTATGAATGACAGCTATGTTTTTTTCTAAGTAATAGCGATTGGTTTCGTTTAAATCTTCCTCTAAAGTCATTCCCCGATTGCTATAATTAAAATTCTTTTCAGGTTTTCTTAAAGACGGCGCTTTTTCAGCCTGCCGATGATAACGCCTCCCATTGGGATAATGAAAATTCAACTAAAATACACCTCTCAAATTACTCTATTATCATACCAAAAATCAATATATTTTTGCTGAATAAAAAGAACTATTTGTCCTAAGCATAACATATATAATCCACACATAGAGGAAGTTATCCAAATGACAGATAGGTTTAAACGAAATGTAAAATATGTACTGACAAATGAAGAATTGAATTTAGTCCAATCCATCCATAGGACAAAAACTTTGCTGAACAAAGATAATATTACCAGGACTAAGGCGTATTTGGATTTTTATCTGCAATATCCGGAAATTACCTGGGCATTTTTAGCCAGCATGGTTTCACGAAATGGCGGCTGGAATATGTGTGATCTAGAGGGTGAATGGTTCCCGAAAATCATTCCTCAAGTGAAAAGGGAACAATTATTTTTGACTTTTGAAAAAGCAAATTGGCTCATTTTTTATGATGCTTTTCCCCAATTGTTACTCTATCATTATTCGACGAAATTAAGACGACCAATGTTTCACTTAATACAATTTTTTCGGGAATCATCCTTTATGGAAAATGAATGGAATAGATTTTGGCTCAATCGTGATAGTCAAAGGTTAATTAATTCGTTAATTATTAACGAACAGAATCTGATTCAAAAACCAGTGATTGAACACCCAATATATCAAAAAGAGGTGTTTAAATCAGGATATTTTTTATTCCAAGATTTGCTTCATTTTAGTCAGGTCTTGTTTCCCACTTGTCACGGTGAGCTATACGGCGCCAGTGTTAATGGTTTTCGTGATGTTGATAAGCGAATTGACCTCGGAAAACGTCTGGCAGATATTTTATTCACGCCCAATCTTTTTCCATATTTTTTAAATTTTGCAAAAAAAACAGAACACACGGGCTCGAGAGTTGATTTCGAAAAGTACTTTCCAGAGAAAAGGAAGCGAGATACGCCATTTTTACGGACGACGTTTCCCGTTATTACCCATGAGATTCATGATTTTCAGGATTGGAGCAAAAGACAAAAGATAAAGAAGTCGTGGTTTGCCGAACCTAAACATAGACATCCTTTCCTGTTAACACAATGGTATTCAGATAAGCAAAAACAAATGCATACATTTATAACTTTAGGAAATTTGCTTAAGTAATACGCTTCACCTGTGGGGAAAATAAAAAAAAGCAAGGGGTCCCTTGCTTTCTTACAGTTAAGAGTACAAGCTTTTTGAAACTGGTATAGTGTCTTGCTCCAGCGCCTAGCGTCTAGTGGACTTCCGCCCCTCTCCCTACGATAAGTCAACATCG
>CALCRD010000265.1 GCA_937894355.1 uncultured Bacillus sp. | reverse complement strand
CTCTTCATATTTCCAAGCTGATGGGAAATCAGAAATCCAATTCGGAAACAGCTTTAATTCCTCCAAAACCCTTGGATAGCTGTTCAATAGTCAAAAGTTTGCTTGTTTCGTTCATGGTCATCCTTCCTCCAGTTACGATTTATTAACCTATAAACAAACCTTTTACAACCTTTCCAGGAGAAATCTCGATATCCCATGATCCCTTGAGGTCTAAAAACCATGATCACTACTAATAGAGCACCATAAATTACAAACCGCCATAAATTGGCGATTCTAAACACCTCTGGCAAAATCATAAATATTAGTGTAGCTAAAATCGGACCCGTAATGCTTCCTATACCACCAGCAACTACCGGAGCAAGCAATTGAGTTGATTGTAATCGAGTAAACATTACAGGTTGAATAAACATTAAATAATGAGCAAGTAATCCTCCGGCAAAGCCAGCAAAAAACGCGCTAATAGCTAGCGACAATAGACGTGTTTTAAAAAGGTCAATTCCCATCATTTCCGCCGCAACTGCGTCCTCACGGACCCCAATACATTTCCAGCCGAACTTCGAAAGAATAAAATTTCTAACTAAAATAATACAGATAACTAAAGCGATGACTGTAAAAGTGAATGTCGTGTAACCAGGTATTCCTGGTAGTCCTCTGGCTCCTTGAGTGATATCTAAATTTTCCAATATTACTCTAACAGCTTCACCAAAACCTAAAATCGTAATGGCGAAATAATCGCTCCTTAAATTTGCCTTTAAGGTAGGGATGCCAATAATGATCGAAACAATTACAGCAAAAAGACCCCCAAGTAACAGAGCTAAAAGGAAGGGAAATGAATAATAGTATGTTAGAATTGCTGCCGTATAAGCACCTATACCCATAAAAGCAGCATGTCCTAATGAAAAAAGTCCTGTAAATCCCGTAAAGATCACCATTCCCAAAACAGCAATGCAGTAGATAAAAGCGATTATTAAAACACTTTCAATATAGCCCATATGTATCCACCTCCTTCTTAAACCTTTTCTTCAAGAAATTTTCCGAATATGCCGGTTGGGCGAATTATTAATAGAATAATAAGAAGCGCAAAACTAAAAGCGTCCCTGTATACTGATGATAAATAGGTCGATACAAAACTTTCAACAATTCCGAGGATAATACCACCTACTACCGCGCCGGGAAGGCTTCCGATTCCTCCTATTACCGCGGCAATGTATGCTTTATTGGTGATATCGCCTAGTTGAGGGTAGACCATATATCTGATCCCCAAAAAAGCCCCAGCTATCGCTGCGAAAACCCCCGATATAAAGAAAACAGTAGACAACATACGATCTACATTAACGCCTAAAGCTCCTGTCATCGTTATATCTTTCGAAGCAGCCCGTATTGCAATCCCCAGCTTATTTTTTGTTAAGAATAAAGTTAATAGGATAATTGAAATAAAAGAAATTACAAAAGCCCAGATATCCATCCATCCGAAGAATATATTATTTATTTCTAGCGACTTGCCACCAAATATACCCTCTGGAAATGCCAAGTAATGAGCGCCAATCGTACAATAAATAAAGTTTTCAATAAAAATTGACACTCCCATCGCAGAAATCATTAAATATAATGATGAAGAAGCTCTTTTCCGCAGCGGTCTATAGGCGATTTTCTCATTGAAGATGGCAATAATACCTGTTATTATTACAGTGCTGATAATCACTACCGGAAAAGAAAACTTTAGTATTGTGCATGTAAAAAAGCCAATGTAGGCACCAATTACAATGATCATTCCATGAGCAAAATTAGAAAAATTTAGTATCCCGAAAACTAAAGAATATCCGACAGCCATTAGCGTATAGATGCCGCCTATTGCTATACCCGTTACTAACGTTTGCCAAAACAATTAAAGCCCACCTTTCAAAAGTAAAGGTTAATGATTTCCATTGATTATTAAATAATAGGGGTCCCAATACCCATCTTGAATAGTAACCCGGCCTTAAATGGCCGGGTTACGCAGATCTAAAGCCCTAGATCTTAATCAATTACCTGATATTTTTCGATGAATATAAACTCTCCCTCAACAATTTGATTTACGGGTGCCGGGCGATTTAAAGGATCATGTGTTTTAGAATCAATACTGAAATTGTCTGTCGTTAACACTTCTACGTTTGTTGCTTTTTCTAGGGCTTCGGCAACTTTTGTTCCATCGAAACTTCCCGTTTTGTTAACTGCAAAAGAAAGTAGCATGGCAGCATCGTATGCCATCAGTGCGTTATGCACAATGGGTCCACGGAATCTTTTTTCATTTTGGTTTATCCAACTTTTTATTTCGGGGTCACTAAGGGAAGCAAGTGTAACAAAGTAAGCCCCGTTCACCGCCGAACCGCCAATAGTTACTATATCGTTTGTTCCCCAATTGTCGCCACCCATAAAAGTGCATTGAATACCAAGTTCTCGGGCTTGTTTAGCCGCAAGAGCAGCATCCTTGGTGATTAGAGGTAAGAACAGCACATCCGGCTGTTCGGATTTAATTTTTGTTAACGGGGCGCGAAAATCAAGTTCTCCTGTACGATAAGCTTCCTTCGCAACCTTGCCACCCATTTGTATAAAGGAGTCTTCAAAATACTTTGCTAACCATTGTGAGTAATCGCTGCCAACATCATACAAAATCGAGGCTTTTTTGGCATTTAACTTATTAAAAGCAAAGTGTGCCGCCACTGTTCCCTGAAAACTATCAATAAAACAGACTCGGAACATAAATTTTTTGGGAGTCCCATCTTTATCAACTGTTACAGTGGGATTTGTTGCCGCAGTTGCGATTGTCGGGATTTTTTCGCGGGTAATAATTGGTGCTACCGCGTTGGCAACCCCACTTTGTGCCACTCCAATTATTGCAAATACTTTTTCTTGACTTATAAGTCTTCTGGCGGCATTAACAGCTTCAGCAGGGTCACTTCTTGTGTCTAAAGCAACAATTTCAATTTGCCGACCAAGCAGGCCCCCCTTTTTATTAATTTCTTCTACTGCAATTTGCAATCCAGTTTCTTCGGATTGACCAAAAACCGCTGAAGGGCCTGTTAGCGCTACGAGATGTCCGATTTTAATTTTATCCGGAGACTTAGCGCTAGCTGTAATTATCACGATTCCCATGAGCAAAAACAGACAAATAGACGCAAACCATTTTTTCATAACGAACTCCTCCTTATTTTGTTGTTGTTTCAGAGAAAAATTAGCCAACGATCCCTCCTTTGTTTGTAACTAGCTTTACCCATATAATTTTTACAACGGAAAAATCTTTTAGAGATTAGTTTTCATTTAATCCCTTTGCGTTTGTTAACAAAGCTATCAATTTCATTACCTAGTGCTTCAATTTCGGCAGGAGTATTAAAAAATGCGGTACAAATTCTAATTGCATTACCTAAAGCCGGAATGTATCTGATTGTAATCCCTTTGGTTTTTAGGAAATCTTCTAGCGCTTCTGCACTAACCCCCTCGATCTTAAAAGTGACGATGGGTCCCATTTGATCGTAAGGTGTGACTTGTTTGACATTGTCTATTTTTGATAATAGTTCAGAACAATATTTCGCGAGGTCGTGTGAGCGAGTAGTCGCGGAATTTAGTCCCACTTCATCCAATAACCAACCTAATGACTCTTTAAAACCAATAATTCCTGGTCGGTATAGGGTGCCAATTTCGTAGCGTTTAGCGCCTAGAGCCGGAAGGTAATGTGGCGTATGATGATCATAATCATAAAGGTTATTCACAGAAAAACTACCGACAAAGGTTGGTTCCACCGAAGAGAGACATCTTTTAGCTACGAAGAGGGCACCAGTTCCCTCTGGTCCTAACAACCATTTTTGGCCAGGTATTGAATAAAAATCCGGGTCCAGCTGTTTTAAATCAACTTTAATTGCTCCAGCGGCCTGAGCGCCATCAACAAGAACCAAAACATTAGATTCGTGGCAGACTCTGATGATTTCCTTTAAAGGAAGGATGGCACCGCTAGACCAAGCTACGTGAGATATCATTAACAATCGTGTTTTTCTATTTATCAGATTCTGTAGTTTTGAGATTGGCTCGTCCCCATAACCTAAATCTAAAAACTTCACTTTTACCCCTTTCCTCATATGTAGGTTGTATAGAGGAATGAAACCACCTTTGTGTTCAAGATTAGTAGTAATGATCTCATCGCGCGAATCCCAATCTAAGCCCCAAAGTACAATGTTGATACCTTCAGTTGTCTGTCGAGTTATTGCGATCTCTTCACTGCTGGTATTTAACAAACGAGCGACAAGAGCCCTTAAACATCCTGTTGTCTCCTTCATGAATTGAAAGAGTTCAGGGACGGAAGCACGTCCATTGATAAATTCATTTTGTATTTGCCGTTCCATAGTTTCAATTACCTTTTTTGGAAGGGGACCGGCTGTAGCCGTGTTTAAATAAACAGTTTTGCTTACACAAGGGAGCTCATTTCTGATTAACTCGATGTCAATACTGTTAGTCAACACTTTCACCTCTTGTTAAAAAATTGGTCTTGTTATATAAAGGCGAAGTCATTCAATAATGGCAATGGCTTCCATTTCAATTAATGAACCTTTCGGCAGATCTTTAACAGCGACACAAGAACGAGCAGGTGGGTTTGTGGTGAAATAGTTGCTGTATACCGTATTTACCTTCTCAAAGTAATCCATATCTTTTAAAAATATGGTCGTTTTAACAACCTTTGAAGTATTAGAACCTGCCGCGTTTAGAATATTGACGATATTCTCTAAAACAGTCTTTGTTTGTTCTTCAATAGGCTCATCAATTAATAACGTACCATTTCTTAGTGGAAGCTGACCGGAGATAAAAACAAAATTACCACCAATAATAGCTTGTGAGTAAGGACCAAGCGCAGGGGGGGCATCCGGTGTTGAAACCTGCTTAAGTACGTTTTTGCTCTTCACTAAACTGTTCCCGGTTTCCATAAATATTGGCCTCCTTAGAATTATCAAATATAACTTTGATGTTAATGCTGGGTTGATGTATTTATTCTATCTGCGAGACGCCGACCGCGAATTTCTTCGATATAATTGTAAATAGTTGCACGGGAAAGGGCTAAAGCTGCCGCAGTAGCATCAATGGCACCTTTAATTAAGAATAAACCTTGTTCATCCAAATTTTGAATAATGTTTAGCTTATCCTCTTTACTCATGTAGGTTATGGGTTTATGCACGGAATTGATAGCTTTATTCAACATAACACTTGCCAACTGATTTATATCTGATGTGAAGTCCTCTTCACTATTGGAATGTTTAGGTTCAATATTTAATAATGATTGGATTGATTTTTCGGCCGCAAGCAAACTATCAAGAATAAAATTCATGCATAGACAACCAATAGCTTCTCCAGAATCATTTCTAATAAAAATCGTAGATGATTTTAATACTCTCCCATCGGATAAAACATTTTTGTAGCCCAAAATGTCCTTTTTACATCCTGACTTAATAGCGGAAAGTACGACATTAGTGGCAGGATCGCCTATTTTCCGGCCAGTTATATTACCACCTAAAGCTATTATCGAATGCTCCAACTGGGAAAAGTCATGAACTACAATTTCATAAAAAGGGCCCAATGCTTTAGATAGAGCTGGTATTAGCGATGAAATCATTTTAAGTTTTTCAGATTGTGATATTGTTACACACCTCCTTGTAATTAATTCACCAGGTATTAGAAAAGATTCTCCGTAACTTAACCAATTCCTTCTAAGATATATAAATTTTTATAAGTTATACGTTAATTCTAAAGAACCTTACAGTCAATATGAATTTTGAATACCAGTCCATCAAAAAACAGGTTAAATATGGGTAAAGCAGAGGGCGTCTCTTTTTTTAAAAACTTCTGAGGAAGTAAAAGAACAGTTGGCAAGGGCTGATTAACCCCTCCTCTTTTACTACTTCTTCGATGATTAGTGGCTGGGAAAGGATTGGTGTAACCACCGGTTCATAATTGGAGCCGGGGGTTACGTCTGTTTTTCTTTCTTACCGACTGCCCTTGTCAAAAAAGGGAATCCATACTATAATTTATGTAAGCGCTTACATGATAATCGCGGTTTTCTCCTGAATTTCTTGT
>CALCRD010000264.1 GCA_937894355.1 uncultured Bacillus sp. | reverse complement strand
GGAAAGTCGGACATATCCCCCAAAAAACCGGACATATTTCAAAAATAAGTTGAAGAAATATAAGAAAAGGCAAAATTACTAATAAAATGTATCTATTTTTTCAAAATCAAGCATGTTTTCTCTCAAAACTCACCTTTTTTGTGCGAGAAAAGTTTGTTTTTTAAACAAACTTAAACAAACATGATATTGACGCCGATCATCCCAATCAAGGCTACCGCATACAAATATCCACTCCGTTAAAACATGAATGGAGACCAGTAAAAATTACAAATATCTGACAATAAGCAAATTGTCATTTTCTTTATCGTTTTTTCATTATTTTAACTATTTTCCGTTTAGGAGAAATGCGTTTTTCCGACAAAATCGGGCTAAAACACACACGAATAAATGTTCGTTTTTTGCTAGACAAATGGATAGAAAGCAGTTATAGTTATAATAGGTTTTGAGATGAGACAAGGTGGGAGAACAAGTGCAATTGAACGTTCTATTAAACACACTTTTCATAATTAATGGTAATGATGAAAGGTTGCTGTGAATGATCTAGGAGTTTTACCTTGGTCAAAAAACGTACAATTAACGCATTCTTCATCATTGTTATTATAAAGGAGGAACAAGAAGTGAGTGATCGTCAAGCTGCCTTAGAAATGGCATTAAAACAAATAGAAAAACAGTTTGGTAAAGGCTCTATCATGAAATTAGGGGAGCAATCAGACCGTAGGATATCTACCTATCCAAGTGGATCTCTTGCACTCGATATAGCACTAGGAGTAGGTGGCTACCCAAGAGGGAGAATCATTGAAATTTATGGGCCAGAGAGTTCTGGTAAAACGACAGTTGCCCTCCATGCAATTGCTGAAGTACAAGCAAAAGGTGGTCAAGCAGCCTTTATTGATGCTGAGCATGCCCTTGACCCAGAATACGCCCAAAAATTAGGTGTTAATATTGATGAGTTGCTTCTTTCTCAACCTGATACAGGAGAGCAAGCACTAGAAATTGCTGAAGCACTTGTGCGTAGTGGCGCGGTAGACATTCTTGTAATCGATTCAGTTGCAGCACTTGTACCAAAAGCGGAAATTGAAGGCGAAATGGGAGATTCCCACATGGGTCTACAAGCACGCTTAATGTCACAAGCACTCCGTAAACTATCAGGTGCAATTAATAAATCAAAAACAATTGCTATCTTTATTAACCAAGTTCGTGAAAAAATTGGTGTTATGTTCGGAAACCCTGAGACAACTCCTGGTGGACGCGCTCTAAAGTTCTACTCAACGGTTCGAGTTGAGGTGCGTCGTGCAGAACAGTTAAAACAAGGTAACGAAATTGTAGGAAATAAGACAAAAATAAAAATTGTAAAAAATAAAGTAGCTCCTCCTTTCCGTACTGCAGAAGTAGATATTATGTACGGAGAAGGAATCTCTAGAGAAGGCGAAATTATCGATATGGGATCTGATCTAGAAATCGTTCAAAAAAGTGGGTCATGGTACTCATATAATAACGACCGTATTGGTCAAGGCCGTGAAAATGCGAAGCTTTATTTAAAAGAAAACAAAAATATTCGTGATGAGATCCATCAAAAAATTCGCGACCATTACAATTTAGATAATGCAAAGACAGCTGACGCAGATAATCAAGATGAGTTTGAATTGCTTGATTAAGATTGATTGAGAATTTGAGCAGCAAAGCCGAAAGCTTTGCTGCTCTTTTTACACATTTTATAAGATGGATGTCTAGCTGCGGCAGTAAATCATTAAAACAAGATTTTCCGTTTTTCTAGGATTTGTGAACAATTATCCCGGAAATCTGCAAAAAAAGCTTGAAAAATGGGGATAACTGCCAGTTGAAAGGACAAACCCTTGACAATAAAATTCCACAGCTTTACAATTAAAAATGTATATTTTACATTTTTATGAGTATGTGAAATGTTAAAAACTAAAGTGCTGTATATTGACGTGAGAAACCAATGTATATGCCTACTGTTAAGAAATGTTAAATATGATTAAAGCAAGAGGAGGTGGAACGATGGAACCAATTGCGATCATCTCCAGTTTGCTTGGCCTAATCGTCGGTGCGGTTGTTGGCTTTTTTATTCGTAAGTCCATTGCTGAAGCAAAAATCACAGGCGCAAAAAATGCGGCAGAGCAGATTTTAGAAGATGCAAAGCGAGAAGCTGAAGCGTTAAAGAAGGAAGCACTGTTAGAAGCAAAGGATGAAATTCACAAGCTTCGATCAGAAGCTGAACGTGAGGTTCGCGAGCGAAGAAATGAACTGCAAAAACAAGAAAATCGTTTACTGCAAAAGGAAGAGAATCTTGATCGAAAGGACGAAACGTTAGACAAACGTGAAGTCCAATTAGAAAGGAAAGAGGATTCCCTTAACCAAAGACAACAGCATATTGAAGAGATGGAAAGCAAAGTGGATGAGATGGTACGTTTACAACAAGTTGAATTGGAACGCATCTCTAGCTTATCTCGTGAAGAGGCGAAATCAATCATTTTGGAACGTATGGAGCAGGAATTAGCACACGATACTGCGATTATGATTAAAGAAAGCGAGTATCGTGCCAAAGAAGAGTCAGACAAGAAGGCGAAAGATATCTTGTCATTAGCGATTCAAAGATGTGCTGCAGACCATGTTGCAGAGACTACTGTATCTGTAGTTAACCTTCCAAATGATGAGATGAAAGGCCGAATTATCGGACGCGAAGGACGTAATATCCGCACACTTGAAACATTAACAGGGATTGATTTAATTATTGATGATACACCTGAAGCGGTTATTTTGTCAGGGTTTGATCCGATTCGTCGAGAAACAGCTCGTTTAGCTCTAGATAAGCTTGTACAAGATGGACGTATACATCCTGCACGTATCGAAGAAATGGTGGATAAAGCTCGCCGTGAAGTTGATGAGCATATCCGTGAAATTGGTGAACAGACTACATTTGAAGTGGGAGTTCATGGGCTCCATCCTGACCTTATAAAAATCCTTGGCCGATTGAAGTTCCGGACAAGTTATGGTCAAAACGTGTTAAAACATTCAATCGAAGTTGCGCAGTTATCAGGTCTTTTAGCTGCTGAGCTTGGTGAAGATGAAACATTAGCACGTCGTGCCGGATTACTGCATGATATTGGAAAGGCTATTGACCATGAAGTTGAAGGAAGCCACGTTGAAATTGGGGTTGAGCTTGCAACGAAATACAAAGAGCACCCAGTTGTTATCAATAGTATTGCTTCTCATCATGGTGATACCGAAGCAACATCAATTATTGCGGTATTGGTAGCTGCTGCGGATGCATTATCTGCTGCAAGACCAGGTGCACGAAGTGAAACACTTGAAAACTATATCCGTCGACTTGAAAAGCTCGAGGAAATTTCTGAGTCATTTGATGGCGTAGAAAAATCATTTGCGATTCAAGCAGGTCGAGAAATTCGAATCATGGTGAAACCAGATCAAATTGATGACTTGGAATCACATCGACTGGCTCGGGATATTAGAAAAAGAATTGAAGAAGAACTGGATTATCCAGGTCATATAAAAGTTACAGTTATTCGAGAAACGAGAGCTGTAGAATACGCAAAATAAAGCGGTGCATTTGCACCGCTTTATTTTTTTCGGTAACCACCACTACCTATATCTAAAAGTGCCTCTAGCAAGACCCTAGAGGGGTGTGTCCGGTTTTTTTGCCAGTCTAGAGTAACCTTGCCTGGTAATTTTCAATTAATAGGCTAGAAGGTCATAGAACCGTCTTCTTGGAAGTGAGTCTGTGCGTCTGTTGCCGAGAGTTACATGCCTTGTTCTTTTGTTTTGGTATGCTAAAATGTAAAATAGATAATTTTGTAAGTAGAAAGGAAAGAGAAATGAGAATTTTGTTTGTTGGGGATGTAGTAGGTTCAATGGGGCGTGACATGATTAATGAGTATGTCCCGAAGCTGAAGGAAAAATATCGTCCCACTGTAACGATTATTAATGGTGAAAATGCAGCAGGTGGAAAAGGAATAACGGAAGATATATACCGAGGATTTCTGGAAATTGGTGCCCAAGCGGTAACATTAGGCAATCACACTTGGGATAACCGAGGAATTTTCGAATTTATCGATAAAGCCAAATACTTAGTTCGTCCAGCGAATTTCCCTAGTGAAGTTCCAGGAACAGGGATTGTCTATTTAAAGGTCAATCAAGATGAAGTGGCAGTCATTAATTTGCAAGGTCGGACATTTATGCCTGTAATAGATTGCCCATTTAAAAAGGCGGACGAATTAATCGCTGAAGCACGTCAGCGGACGCCAATCATATTCGTCGATTTCCACGCCGAGGCTACCAGTGAGAAACAAGCGATGGGTTGGTATCTTGATGGCAGAGTAAGTGCCGTTGTGGGAACCCATACCCATGTTCAAACAGCTGATGAAAGAATACTCCCTTCTGGGACCGCTTATATTTCCGATGTAGGGATGACAGGGCCTTATGATGGGATTCTAGGCGTAGAGAAAGAAGCTGTGTTGAAACGATTCATGACGAGCCTTCCAGTTCGATTTGAGGTGCCCAAAGCCGGGAGATCCCAACTTAGTGCGACAATCATTGAAGTGGACAAGAAAACCGGTATTGCTAAAAAAATCAATCGAATATTAATTAGTGATGACCATCCGTTTTTTTCATAAAGTGAAACTTCCATCAATGTGGCTTTTAATCAGTTAATCTGCAAAAATAATTAAAGATAGTGTCTTGCTCCATTAACCCTATTAGTCAAAAGTCTAACCGTTCCCTTCAGGAAGGAATTCCCCCTTCCCTCAAGGAAACGGTTTTTGTTCGTCACATGATTAAAGTCAACACCATTGTTGGGTACAACTAATACCGTTTTATTGGCTGAGAATTTAGATTTTAGGGATGGAATATGTCCAAGCAAAGGTTTGTTTTGCTGTAATGATTGTTTTTAATAATTAGGTCCAAGCCGGAATAAGTCACATAGTTCCTGAATATAGTAGCAATGGAATGATTTCTACCTGAGTTGTTCATGACATTGAACAATCAGGATTGGAATTTTTGAAGGAGGAGCCAGGAATGGATATATTAAAAGTTTCAGCAAAATCTAATCCTAATTCAGTAGCGGGTGCGCTTGCGGGTGTTCTTAGAGAAAGAGGGACTGCGGAAATTCAAGCAATTGGCGCAGGGGCACTGAATCAAGCCGTAAAGGCGGTTGCCATCGCAAGAGGTTTTGTTGCTCCTAGTGGAGTCGATCTAATTTGCGTCCCGGCATTTACGGATATTAAAATTGATGGTGAAGAACGGACAGCGATTAAGCTAATCGTGGAACCTCGGTAGAAAAGCTAGCTTCTAAAGTAATGTTTCCGTTTTTTACCTTTATCAATTTAGGATGGATAACGAAATTTGTTTGTTCTATATTCAGAACAATTCAAAAAGGGCCTGTTTGCATTGATTGCAGCAGGTTCTTTTTGCATTTAAAAAACAAAAAATTAGCAAGATGATAAAATTTACCTATTGGCGAATTTTAGGAAGTAAATATTAAGAAATATACGCCTCTTTCGTGTAACTTTACTAAATCTAGTTTGCAGACAAATTATCTCATTATGAGATTAATGAGAAGGGAAAATCAAAACATATCTCAAATAATCATTATTTTACAATATACTTAGGTGAGATTTTACAGCCAAGTTAATGCGATGGTAACTTTTTTTGATTATAAGAAAAACGCGATTAATTAAGGGTTTTTACGTGTTTTGTAGTAAGAATACCAAAGTAGTAGGCTGAATCTTTTTAATGTTTTATTTGCTAACAAAAAAATATTCACATTTTCGTCAAATTTTAGTCTCAAACGCTTGCATTTTTTTTCTGAAGGGTCTAGAATTGAAATCGTTTAGTACCTTACTAATAAAATAATTTATTCGGAATTCTAGCAAATTATGAAAAATTCTGGTGAATTACACAGAATGGTGCTATCAAAAAAAATATATGTTTCACAATTTTTCTTAACGTATCCAAAGGGGTGTAAGAAATGATTAATCAGCTTTCATGGAAAGTTGGCGGCCAGCAAGGGGAAGGTATCGAAAGCACAGGGGAAATATTTTCCATAGCATTAAATCGTTTAGGCTATTACTTGTATGGTTATCGTCACTTTTCATCTCGTATTAAAGGCGGTCATACAAATAATAAAATCCGCGTAAGTACGAACGAAGTACGTTCCATTTCAGATGATCTTGACATCTTGGTTGCTTTTGACCAAGAAACAATCGATCTAAACTATAAAGAGCTTCATGATAATGGTATTATCATGGCAGATGAAAGGTTTAATCCAAAACGTCCAGATGATACAAATGCGGCGTTGTATTCGGTTCCATTTACTGATATGGCTACCGAGCTTGGAACTTCTTTAATGAAAAACATGGTTGCCATCGGTGCAACAAGTGCAGTATTAGATTTAGATATTCACGTATTTGAAGAAGTAGTAAATGAAATTTTTGGTAAAAAGGGTCAACAGGTTGTTGCTAAGAATATGGAAGCAATTCGCGCTGGCTTTGAATATATGAAAGAAAAGCTTGGTGACGACGTTGAACCAATGGTGCTTGAAAAAGCTGATGGCAAGAAACGTTTATTCATGATTGGTAATGATGCAATCGCTATGGGAGCAGTTGCCGGAGGTTGCCGTTTCATGGCAGCATACCCAATCACACCAGCTTCAGAAATAATGGAATATTTAATTAAAAAGTTACCAGCATTAGGCGGAGCAGTTATCCAAACTGAAGATGAAATCGCTGCTGCAACAATGGCAATCGGTGCTAACTACGCTGGTGTTCGTACTATTACAGCATCTTCAGGACCAGGGCTTTCCTTGAAAATGGAAGCAATTGGACTTGCAGGTATTACTGAAACTCCAATTGTAATCGTTGACACACAACGTGGTGGCCCATCTACTGGTCTACCAACAAAACAAGAACAATCTGATTTAATGGCAATGATTTACGGAACACATGGTGAAATTCCTAAGATTGTAATGGCTCCAAGTACTGTTCAAGAAGCATTCTATGATACAGCTGAAGCTTTCAACTTAGCAGAAGAATACCAATGTCCAGTTATCATTCTATCAGACTTACAATTATCATTAGGTAAACAAACAGTTGAACCACTAGAATTAGATAAAGTAGAAATTCGTCGTGGAAAATTAGTTCAAGAAGAACTTCCTGAAGTTAATGGCTATTTCAAGCGTTATGAAGTGACTGAAGATGGCGTTTCACCACGCACAATCCCTGGACAAAAGAATGGTATTCACCATGTTACTGGTGTTGAACATGCAGAAACAGGAAAACCTTCTGAGTCTTCAGTGAACCGTATTGCTCAAATGGATAAGCGTTTTAGAAAAATCGAAAACATTAAATTTAAAACACCAGTTTACAAAAATGCTCCACACGAGGAAGCTGATTTGTTAATTGTTGGTTTTAATTCCACTAGAGGTGCTATTGAAGAAGCAATCATTCGTTTAGAAAAAGATGGAGTAAAAGTTAACCATGCTCACATGCGTTTAATCTATCCATTCCCTACAAACGAAATGTTACCATTACTTAATTCTGCAAAGAAAATTGCAGTTGTAGAAAATAATGCGACAGGCCAGTTGGCTAACATCATTAAAATGAATGTGCCTTGTGCTGATAAATTGGTTAATATTAAAAAGTATGACGGAAATCCGTTCTTGCCGCATGAAGTTTATTCAAAATGCAAGGAGTTGTTCTAAAATGGCCACATTTAAAGACTTTCGTAATGATGTGAAACCAAACTGGTGCCCAGGCTGTGGAGACTTTTCAGTACAAGCTGCAATTCAACGTGCAGCTGCTAACGTTGGTTTAGAGCCGCAAAATTTAGCACTAATTTCTGGAATTGGTTGTTCGGGTCGTATCTCTGGATACATTAACTCATATGGCTTCCATAGCATTCATGGACGGGCTTTACCAATTGCTCAAGGTGTGAAAATGGCTAACCGTGATTTAACTGTTATCGCAGCTGGTGGAGATGGTGATGGATTCGCTATCGGTACAGGTCACACAGTACATGCAATCCGTCGTAACATCAACGTTACTTATATCGTAATGGATAACCATATTTATGGTTTAACAAAAGGACAAACATCACCACGTTCTGATGCAGGATTTAAAACAAAATCAACACCTATGGGCTCTGTTGAGCAACCACTTTCTTCAATGGAATTAGCTCTTACTGTTGGCGCTACTTTCGTTGCCCAAAGTTTCTCAACTGATCTTAAAGATTTAACTAATTTAATTGAAGCTGGAATTAAGCATGAAGGCTTCTCATTAATTAACGTATTCAGTCCTTGTGTTACTTATAATAAAGTTAACACTTATGATTGGTTTAAAGAAAACTTAACTAAATTAAGTGATATCGAAGGTTATGATCCTTCTAACCGTTCAATGGCTATGCAAACATTGATGGAACGTGATGGTTTAGTAACAGGATTAATCTACCAAAATACTGAAAGAAAATCTTATCAAGAATTGATTAGTGGTTATTCAGAAAAACCACTTACTCAAGCTGATCTTGGCTTAGATCAAGCATACTTCGATAAACTTTCAGAAGAGTTCATTTAATAAGATAATAGTAAAACCCCGTGGGATGTTCAATCCTGCGGGGTTTTTTTGCGTCTTGGAATCAGTCATGCTCATTTGCAAGGGGTTTGAATGATTCATAGAAAGGAAGATAAGTGAAAGAAAATGAAAGATTTAAGTGGAAATAGTGAATTTTCATTGTAGTTATTTGAATGTTTTTGACTGATAGTGATTGATAATGATTGATTTATTAAATCGATTACAGTAATATTGGTTTTGAAGGGAGCGAAGTAGAATGTTAACTCCGGATCGACATCAATTAATTTTAAAATGTTTAAAAGAAAACAGCACAGTAAAAATACAAGAATTGGTCGACTTGACCAATTCATCTGAGTCAACCATTCGTCGCGATCTAACCTTGTTAGAACAGGGGAATTTTTTGAAAAGAATTCATGGTGGCGCAGCCATTCTTCAAGGGAAGCTTCAAGAGTCAAGTATGATCGAAAAATCCACCAAAAATCTGCAAGCGAAAAAGCAAATAGCCAAACATGCGGCAAGCCTGATTGAAGAGGGAGACTGTATCTATCTTGATGCTGGAACAACAGCTTATGAGATGATCGAATATCTGCCAGAACAAATTGTAGTTGTAACGAACGGATTAATGCATGTGAGTTCATTGCTGGAAAAAGGAATTGCCACCTATTTACTTGGTGGCATGGCAAAACATAAAACGATGGCAACCATTGGTCGGGGAGCCTTATTAAGCCTTGAAAATTACCGATTTGATAAATGTTTCATGGGAGTCAACGGAATTCATATTGAAGCAGGTTATACAACCCCTGATCAGGAAGAAGCCATGATAAAACAAAAGGCGATCGAGTTATCACGCGAAGTATTTGTTCTTGCAGATGAATCTAAATTTGCAGAAATAGCCTTTGCGAAAATTTGCGATCTTCACGAAGCAGAAATAATTACCAGTTTGATTGATTTAGAAAAAATGGAGCAATATCAAGGTAAAACAAACATAAAGGTAGTGACAGAATGATTTTTACTGTGACATTAAATCCATCAGTTGATTACTTGGTTCAATTGGAAGCAGTAAATTTAGGTGAGCTAAACCGCTCGACCGAGGAAATGAAATTTCCAGGTGGGAAAGGAATTAATGTTTCTCGGGTTTTGAAAGGACTAGGTGTTGAAAGTAAAGTGCTTGGTTTTGTTGGTGGGTTTACTGGTAAATACATTGAAGACTATTTGAAAAGAGAAAACATCGAATCGGATTTCGTTCATGTGTCTGAGGATACCAGAATTAATATCAAACTTAAAACAGCCACGGAAACTGAGATTAATGCCAAAGGTCCTTATATTAGCGAAGCTGATTTTTCTGCTTTGAAGGAAAAGATTGAAAGGCTTACCAAAGACGATACTCTTGTACTCGCTGGCAGTATTCCCACTTCGATGCCACCATCAACATATGAAGAGCTGCTGGAAATTTGTAAACGAAATGGAACTAATTTTGTTGTTGATGCCGAGGGTAATCTTCTTAAGAAGATTCTTCATTACCAACCATTTTTGATTAAACCTAATCATCATGAGCTAGGGGAACTTTTTGGAACTGAAATTGCAAATTGTGAACAAGCAGTTCACTATGGGAAAAAACTAATTGATATGGGAGCAAAAAATGTAATCGTATCACTTGCCGGTAAAGGAGCAATCTTTGTTAATCAAGGAGGAGCATTAATTGCTCAAGTTCCAAAAGGAGAAGTAAAAAGCTCCGTTGGTGCTGGTGATTCTATGGTAGCTGGCTTCTTGGCAAAATATTTAGAAACAAGAGTTGCGAAAGCAGCTTTTCAATATAGTGTAGCATCTGGAAGCGCAACTGCTTTTACAAACGGTCTTTGCATCCCAGAAGAAATAGACCGATTACTACCTCAAGTACAGATACAACATGATAAGGGGAGAGTCTAATGAAGATTACTGAACTATTAACCCGAAACACAATCATTCTTTCTATTGTTGGTAATCAAAAACTAGAAGCCATTGAAGCACTCGTCGATGTTCTTGATAAAGAAGGAATGCTTGCTAACAAAGCGACATTTAAACAAGCAATCTTAGCACGAGAAAAACAAAGTACAACCGGAATCGGTGAAGGAATTGCGATTCCACATGCTAAAACAACAGCTGTTAAACAAGCTGCTATCGCTTTTGGAAAATCAGAGCAGGGAATAGAATATGAATCTCTAGATGGTCAACCCGCTCACTTGTTCTTTATGATTGCTGCCCCAGAAGGAGCAAACAATACTCACTTAGAGGCTCTTTCACGTCTGTCTTCAATTTTAATGAAGGATGAAGCCCGTGAAAAACTGCTTAAAGCGGCAACAAAAGATGAAGTCCTAGAAATAATTAATAGTTACGACCAAGAAGAGAATCAAGCAGAAACAGCAATGTTAAATCAAAATCCATTCATCTTGGCCGTAACAGCCTGCCCAACTGGAATTGCCCATACCTATATGGCGGCTGAATCACTTCGTGCTAAAGCAGCGGAAATGGGTGTGGAAATTAAGGTAGAAACGAATGGGTCTGGTGGAGCGAAAAATGTATTGACTCCTGAAGAAATTGAAAAAGCTACGGCTATTATTATCGCTGCTGATACAAAGGTAGAAATGGCCCGGTTTAAAGGCAAGCATGTTCTTGAAACTGCAGTCGCTAACGGAATTCGTAAACCTGAAGAATTGATTACTAAAGCAATGAACCAGAATGCTCCAGTATATGGGGGGGGAGCATCCGCAATGACTGATAAGAAAGCAACAACTAAACAAGGCAAAGGGGTGGGCGCTACCATTTACAAACACTTGATGAATGGTGTGTCTAATATGCTACCGTTTGTGGTTGGCGGTGGGATTCTAATTGCGATTTCATTTATGTTTGGTTACAATGCAGCTGATCCGAAAGATGCATCCTATCATCCAATTGCTGAAGCACTAATGACGATAGGGGGTGGCAATGCTTTTGCTTTAATGGTTCCTGTCCTGGCAGGATTCATTGCCCTTAGTATTGCTGATCGTCCAGGATTTGCCGCCGGGATGGTCGGTGGATTGATGGCCGCAAACAGTGGAGCTGGTTTTCTTGGTGGAATAATCGCCGGTTTCTTGGCAGGCTATGTAGTTGTAGGATTGAAAAGAGTTTTTGGAGGATTGCCAACTTCACTTGAAGGAATCAAGACGATTCTCTTGTATCCATTATTCGGAGTAGCACTCACAGGCTTCATCATGCATTATGTTATAAATAAGCCAGTTGGCGTACTAAACCAAACGATCACCGAATGGCTTTCAGGAATAGGAACAGGCAATGCCGTGGTACTGGGAGCATTATTAGGAATCATGATGGCGTTTGATATGGGTGGTCCAGTGAATAAAGCGGCCTACGTGTTTGGAACCGGTTTATTAGCTAACGGTGTTTATGAGCCAATGGCTGCAATTATGGCAGCAGGAATGGTCCCACCATTAGCTATTGCAATTGCTACTACATTATTTAAAAATAAATTTACAACCCAAGAAAAGGATGCAGGAAAAGCAAACTATATTATGGGATTATCGTTTATTACAGAAGGGGCGATTCCATTTGCGGCAGGAGATCCGTTACGGGTTATCCCGTCAATAATGGTCGGTGCTGCGATTACGGGAGGATTATCGATGATGTTGAGTATTGGTCTTCGTGCTCCTCATGGGGGAATATTTGTTGTTCCACTTGTGGATGGAAACTGGTTCATGTACTTCCTGGCGATTTTAGCGGGAACGACTGTTAGTGCCTTAATGATTGGATTCTTGAAAAAGCCTATTACACAATAATTTTACAAGGTTGATATCAGCTTAACCAAGTGTAATAACCTTAATTTTTAAATTAGAGGATTAATCGCATTTTTAGATAAATTTAGCCTAACCAAACTTTATTTCCCAAGAAATTACGGGCAAAACAGCTTATGTAACGATGAAACGTTTCCTTAATCGGGAAACGTTTCTGTTGTTTTCAGGCTTTTTTGCCTTTATACTATTATAATGTGTATGTAAATTGCGGAAAATGTAGAATCTGGGGATATTGGCAGGTTTTTTTTTCGGAAAAGAAAGGGGTTTACAAATGAACGAAAAACAACGGTTGGAGAGTCAACAAGTGCAGGTTGATAATTCTTCGGACAAAAAATCCGATAAGGATTACAGCAAGTATTTTGAGACTGTATATACTCCGCCTTCCTTAAAGGATGCGAAATCCCGTGGTAAAGAAGAAGTGAAGTACAACCACGATTTTGTGATTGCAAAGGAATTTCGCGGTATGGGTGATGGTCGAAAGGTTTATATTCGTACCTATGGCTGTCAAATGAATGAACACGATACGGAGGTTATGGCAGGTATATGCCTAAGTCTTGGTTATCAGTTAACTGATTCGGTGGAGGATGCGAATGTTGTGCTGCTAAATACTTGTGCAATCCGCGAAAATGCGGAGAATAAAGTGTTTGGTGAAATCGGACATTTAAAACCATTGAAGCTGGAAAATCCTGATTTGTTAATTGGTGTTTGTGGCTGTATGTCTCAGGAAGAGTCTGTGGTGAATAAGATTCTTAGTAAACATGGTTTTATTGATATGATATTTGGAACGCATAATATTCATCGTTTGCCGAATATTTTACATGAAGCATATATGTCAAAAGAGATGGTTGTTGAGGTGTGGTCTAAGGAAGGAGATGTCATTGAGAATCTTCCGAAGGTGCGCCGTGGGAACATTAAAGCCTGGGTTAACATCATGTATGGCTGTGATAAGTTCTGTACGTATTGTATTGTTCCATTCACCCGTGGTAAAGAGCGGAGTCGTCGCCCGGAGGACATCATTCAGGAGGTCCGTCAATTAGCCGCACAAGGTTATCAAGAAATTACCTTATTAGGGCAAAACGTAAATGCATATGGAAAAGATCTAACAGATGTTAAATATGGCCTTGGCGATTTAATGGATGAAATCCGGCAAATTGGTGTGCCACGTTTGCGTTTTACAACTAGTCATCCGCGTGATTTTGATGATCATTTAATAGAAGTATTAGCTAAAGGCGGGAATTTAATGGAACATATTCATTTGCCAGTTCAATCTGGTTCAAATGAAGTGTTGAAAATAATGGCCAGAAAATATACCCGCGAACAATATCTTGAGCTTGTTCGAAAAATTAAGGCTGCTATACCGGATGTTACTTTAACGACAGATATTATTGTTGGTTATCCGAATGAAACGGATGAACAGTTTGAAGAAACAATGTCACTATATCGTGAAGTCGGATACGAAGCAGCGTATACCTTTATTTATTCGCCTCGAGAAGGGACACCTGCAGCAAAAATGCAGGATAATGTGCCGATGGAAGTAAAAAAAGAACGGTTACAACGCCTGAACACCCTAGTGAATGACATGTCAGCTGAGGCGATGAAACAATATATAGGTCAGGTTGTCGAAGTGTTGGTTGAAGGGGAAAGTAAGAATAATTCTGATGTTTTGGCAGGATATACCCGAAAAAGTAAACTGGTTAATTTCACCGGGCCGAAAACGGCCATTGGGAAAGTTGTCAAGGTGAAAATTACCAATGCAAAAACATGGTCATTAAATGGAGAAATCGTAGAAGAATTTGAATCAATAGGGGTGCAGTAAAATGGCAAAGTATACTAAAGATGATATCGTTGCACGTGCAACTGAACTTGCACAAATGATTTCCGAAACAGAAGAAGTGGATTTCTTTAAACGGGCAGAATCACAAATTCATGAGAACGAAAAGGTTCGTGACTTAATTGCCGACATTAAAGGCTTACAAAAGAATGCAGTAAATCTACATCATTATGGAAAAGAACAGGCATTAAAAAACACTGAAGCGCAAATCGCCAAGCTTGAAGCAGAGTTAGATGCGATTCCGGTTGTTCAAGAATTTAAACAATCGCAAATTGTTGTGAATGATTTATTGCAAATCATTGCTAATGCAATCTCCAACACTGTTACCGATGAAATCATTACCTCAACAGGTGGGGACGTTTTACGCGGACAAACAGGCACAGATTATGAAAAAAGCAGCAAATGTGATCATAAACATTAATCACTTTTCGAAAAGACCAGGTGCTCGGTGCCTGGTTTTTTTATTGTTTAGCGAAATCTTCACTCAAAAAAAGTGATTTGGCAGGCGGGTACTTTCGAGGTATTTCAGGGTGAAGGGATTCGGAAAAATGGAAATCATGTGGAGATGTAACTAAAAAATGGTAGGGGAATTTACTTTATATGTATTACGATGCTTTCCTTTACAAAGTTTCCAATATAAACAATTCCCATCAAGGTCAATAAGGGAATCATAGGAGCTGAACGATTCCTGAGAAGCGTGATGAATGCTATTTAGGGAATCGTAGGGGTCGAACGATTCCCTAGATGCCCGATTGTAGCCTTGTAGGGGAATCGTATTGGTCGAACGATTCCCTAGAATGAAGACAGGGGAATCGTAGCAGCAGCCGAAAGCTAAAAAGGGTGCTAAAATTTATTTACAACTGCCAAATTTCACATTTTCAATTTGCAGAAACCCAATATCCAACTCCTAGAGGACTTCCATCACCTAGTAAAATCGGCTCTTGGATTTTACCTCATAGTGATAAGTTGACATCGAATAACTCCAGTGATTCGTGTTGTTTAGCTGCAGCGGTTAAGGGAATCGAGTCATAAGCCAAGCCGTCCAAATGGTCAAAGAGCGACCTTTAGGACGGCTCGTCTAATGCTTGTCGCCTAGGGCAAGCCGCTTGCGCTTTTCTTAATTTCTCCTATTAATGAATCAACAGAAATTTATTTTTCTAAGCACCACTTTGGGTAAAAATCATACTATGGAATATGCCTAATTATTAGAAATCGACGGGAAAAAATTATCGCACACTAGTCTAATATCTCGCATAGGATGAAATGAAAATGAATGAGGAGGGTTCGCTCGCAATGGGAGAATACAGAGAGATTATCACGAAAGCGGTTGTGGCGAAAGGACGTAAATACACACAGTCCAAACATACGATTTGCCCGGGACACCAACCATCCAGCATTCTCGGCTGTTGGATCATAAATCATAAATACGAGGCGAAAAAGGTCGGTAAAACCGTGGAGATTTGCGGAACATATGACATTAACGTTTGGTACTCTTATAGTGAAAACACTAAAACAGAAGTAGTTACTGAACGTGTTAGCTATACCGATGTCATTAAATTAAAACACCGCGATAAAGACAGTTTCGATGATCAAGAGGTTTACGCCCGGGTCTTACAACAGCCGAATTGCTGTGAAGCAGTTATTTCTTCGAATGGGAAAAAAATCTCCGTACATGTAGAAAGAGAGTTTTTGGTTGAAGTAATCGGTGAAACTAAGATTTGTGTAGCTGTTTATCCGCAAAAATCTAAGCATGATGAAGATGATTGGGGTACGGATGTACATGATGAAGAATTTGCAGATTTAGATGCGGAATTCTTAGTTAAATCTGAAGAGAAGAGTAAAAAAGGCTAGGAAGGCGTGCTTCCTGGCTTTTCTTTTTTGAAGGCTCTCTGGGGGATTATGAGGGGACGCTAGTATCGGTTAGATAATCAGATTAAGCACTCGATCTGATAAATAGACGGAGAAATTCCGCTAAATTAGTGAATATCATCAAAAATAGCTTCAATAGACGGAGAGATTCCGCCTATTGAAGCGAAAAACGTGAAAATAAAGGATTTTGTTATGCATAACCGGAAAAACTCCGTTTATTTCCCTCAAAATGAGCTCAATTCTCCAAATAACCGGAAAAACTCCGGTTATTTTACTACTGCCTCTCTTGAGTTGAGGTAAAATCCAAAAGCCGATTTTACTACCAAAGTGCTTGTGCTTTTCTAAATTAGGTAAAGGTTTCATCGGTTCATGTGGTTTTTAGTATGGTATAATTAATTGTCGAAAAAAAGAACTTAAAGTTCCAAGAATGTTGGAGGAAATTATGGCCACATATACCCCGATGATACAACAATATTTACAGGTAAAGGCAGGCTATCAAGATGCCTTTTTATTTTTTCGCCTTGGCGATTTCTATGAAATGTTTTTTGATGACGCTATTCGCGCATCCCAAGAATTAGAGATAACCTTAACAAGCCGTGAAGGCGGTGGTGATGGGAAAATTCCGATGTGCGGCGTCCCACATCACTCAGTAGCTAATTACATTGAATCATTAATCGAAAAAGGATATAAAGTAGCAATTTGTGAACAAACAGAAGATCCCCGTCAGGCAAAGGGGGTCGTAAAACGGGAAGTCGTTCAATTAATTACACCAGGAACGATGATGGAAGGTCGGGGCTTGAGTGAAAAAGAAAATAATTACCTAGCATCCATTACCGTTTTTACTGATGGAACGTATGGTTTTGCCTACAACGACTTATCGACAGGAGAAAGTCGTGTTTCACTGCTTACCGGTAGCTTTGACGAGGTTTTAAATGAATTATCAATATCTGGAGCCAAGGAAGTTGTTGTAGCGACAACTTGTAGCGAGGAGCTGCAACGGAAAATTCGCGAACGTTCTGTTGTCACATTATCCTTTGAAGATGATGTAGCGATTCCTGATTTCTATAAACCTTTATTACGGGAGTTAGACGAGGAAAAACTGAGACAGACGATTGCTAGATTGCTAAATTATTTATACCGAACGCAAAAGCGTAGTCTTGATCATCTGCAAGCTGTTTCGCATTACCAAGTGCAGCATTATATGAAAATTGATTACTATTCAAAGCGCAATCTAGAATTAACCGAAACGATTCGATCGAAAGGGAGAAAAGGATCGCTGCTTTGGTTATTAGATGAAACGAAAACGGCGATGGGTGGACGCTTGTTAAAGCAATGGATCGATCGTCCATTGATTAATAAAGGTGATATTGAACACCGTCATGCCCTTGTGGACACGTTTTTGACTCATTATTTTGAGCGCCAAGACCTTCGGGAAAAGTTAACGGAAGTTTATGATCTGGAACGACTTTCCGGACGAGTAGCTTTTGGAAATGTCAATGCCCGCGATTTAGTTCAGCTAAAGCGATCACTATGGCAAATTCCTGGTATTAAACAATTAATCGCGGACTTGCCGCTGGAAAAAGCGGCTGAAATTGCCGAGAAATTGGACCCTTGTGAAGCAGTGACAGACCTTTTGGAACGTGCTTTGGTGGAAAACCCACCGATATCCCTGAAAGAGGGAAATATCATTCAGGATGGATATCACGAAGAGCTCGACCGATATCGCGATGCCAGCCGTAACGGGAAGACCTGGATTGCCCAGCTCGAGCGCCAAGAACGAGAAAAGACTGGTATTAAATCGCTGAAAATCGGTTACAATCGAGTGTTTGGTTATTATATTGAAATCACCAGAGCTAATTTACATTTGCTCGAAAATGATCAGTATGAACGAAAACAAACTCTTTCCAATGCCGAACGATTTATTACCCCGGAGTTAAAGGAAAAAGAGGCATTAATTTTACAAGCACAGGAAAAAATCGTCGAAATAGAATATGAACTATTTACGGAGATACGCGAAAAAATAAAAGAGTATATTCCGAACTTACAGTCATTAGCTAAGAAAATCAGTGAACTCGATTGTCTCCAATGTTTCGCAACCGTGAGTGAAGAGCGTCATTATGTGAAGCCGCAGTTTTCTGATGAACGGCGAATTCACCTTATAGACGCACGCCATCCTGTTGTGGAAAAGGTGATGAATGCTCAAGAATACGTGCCAAATGATTGTTTGATGGACAGTGACCGCGAAATTTTGTTGATTACTGGACCAAATATGTCGGGGAAAAGCACCTATATGCGCCAAGTAGCGTTAACGGCTATTCTTGCGCAAATCGGTTGCTACGTTCCGGCGTCTGAAGCGGTATTACCAATTTTTGACCAAGTGTTCACGCGAATTGGTGCCGCCGATGATTTAATCTCAGGCCAAAGTACGTTCATGGTCGAGATGCTTGAAGCCAAAAATGCGATTACCAATGCTACAGAGTCAAGCCTTATTTTATTTGATGAAATTGGCCGAGGCACCTCAACCTATGACGGTATGGCTCTTGCTCAAGCGATGATTGAATACATTCATCAGCGAATTGGGGCAAAGACGCTATTTTCAACGCATTATCATGAATTAACCGTTTTAGATGAATCGCTTGATCGGTTGAAAAATGTCCATGTCACTGCAGTCGAACAAGATGGAAAGGTCGTTTTCCTTCATAAAATTAATGAGGGTGCTGCGGATAAGAGTTACGGAATCCACGTGGCCCAACTTGCAGAACTACCAGCTGAAGTGATTAATCGGGCAAATGAGATTCTGCTAGCCTTAGAGAAAAAGGCTGAGGAAAAGGAAGCCAGGTCACATGGAAGCAAGGCTAAACCAGAAACGGAAAAAAATGCTGATGCGAAAATTACAGAAGCCAATGCTCGAGTCACAAGTACAAACATGAACGGCACAACGGCTAGCAGTATGGCCGATAATAATCATATCGCCACATTAACCGAGGTAAGAAAAGCAACTTTAACAACTGAAAATCAAAATGAAGAAATCCGTGACGAGGCTCAGCTATCCTTTTTTGGCGAGTTGGCCGAACCGAAAAAGAAAGACTTAGATTCGAAAGAAAAAAAGATCATCGAGAGGCTAAAGGGATTAAATATATTAGATATGACGCCGCTTCAAGCGCTGAATACATTGTACGAGCTTCATAAGAAGATTAAAGGATAGCCAATTGTCAATTGGAGGTGAGAATCAATGGGGAAAATAATCTTACTAGATGACGCCCTAGCGAATAAAATTGCTGCCGGTGAAGTGGTGGAGCGCCCGGCTTCGGTGGTAAAGGAATTGGTTGAAAATGCCATCGATGCTGGCAGTACCATCATCGAAATCGATTTGGAGGAAGCAGGACTTTCGAAAATCAGAATCATTGATAACGGAGCGGGAATTGCGGAGGAGGATGTTCTCATTGCCTTTCAGCGCCATGCCACCAGCAAAATAAAGGATGAAACCGATTTATTCCGAATTCGAACGTTAGGTTTTAGGGGGGAGGCCTTACCAAGTATCGCCTCAGTTTCTAGATTAGAAATGAAAACTTCAACAGGACAGGCCGCAGGCACAAGGGTGCTCGTTGAAGGCGGCAAGGTCGAAACATTTGAGAAGGCCGCAAGCCGCAAAGGAACGGATATTTCCATCACCGATTTGTTTTTCAATACCCCTGCTAGGCTTAAATATATGAAAACGATTCATACTGAACTCGGAAATATTACTGATTTAGTAAACCGACTGGCTTTGTCAAATCCAGGGATATCGTTTCGGCTGACCCATAACGAGCGGCAACTCCTCCAAACAACTGGAAGTGGAGATGTCAGGCAGGTTCTGGCAGCGATATACGGTATGAACATTGTCAAAAAAATGATCCCAATTTCCGGGGAGTCGCTAGATTATCAGATTAAGGGCTATATTACTTTGCCAGAGATTACTCGGGCCTCGAGAAACTATATTTCTACCATGGTCAACGGCAGATTCATCAAAAACTATTCCTTGGTCAGAGCCGTTCAGGAAGGCTACCACACCTTGCTACCAATCGGTCGGTTTCCAATCGTCTTAATCGATATTCAAATGGACCCGATTCTAGTTGATGTCAATGTCCACCCGTCTAAACTAGAAGTCCGATTAAGTAAAGAACAGGAACTAAACGCTTTGGTAAGTGCAGTAATTAAAGACGCCTTCAAAACCAAAGAACTAATTCCTGCTGGTTTTTCACCACAAAAAACCGAGAAACCGAAAACGGAGCAAACCTATTTTGAACTTGACCATTTACCAGTAAGCCAAGATGATTCACCAGAATCACCTGCTACCCCAACAAGGGGTGATAATAGCGGTTTCCCGCTTAGGGAAAATGGGGGCGCTAATGAATATTCACAAAGCAAGGGAAATCTGACTGAAGACTTTTTCACCAATGAACAAGCTGTTGAAAAAAACAATCACAGTCAATCCAATGAATTACCTTTGGAAAAAATAAATCCACAGCTAACCGACAAATCAGCTGAAAAAACCAATCTAGCTCAGGATGACGAATTATTTTTTAGAAAAAGTAAAACAACTGTCCTGACTGAGTCATCGTTTGCCGAGCAAAACAGTTCATTTTTCGAAAATGAAAGCACAAACCATGAAGGATCAAATCCTAGTCAAAATATCGAGCCACGCACCTTTGTCCGGGTACCGCCTTTGTACCCAATTGGGCAAATGCACGGCACTTACATCCTGGCCCAAAATGAAAAAGGGCTATATATTATTGATCAGCATGCTGCCCAAGAGCGAATTAAGTATGAATATTTCCGCGAAAAAGTGGGGCAAAATGCCAGTGAGCTTCAAGAATTACTCGTTCCGATTACACTTGAATATCCACTTGATGAAGCTTTGAAAATAGAAGAATATAAGCACGAACTCGAGAAGGTTGGCGTATTTTTAGAGGAGTTTGGCATCAATAGCTATATCGTTCGCTCCCACCCGCAATGGTTTCCAAAAGGGGAAGAACAGCAAATTATTGAAGATATGATTGAGCAGCTGTTAGCAATGAAAAAAGTCGATATTAAAAAATTGCGTGAGGAAGCGGCGATTATGATGAGCTGCAAAGCCTCGATAAAAGCGAATCGCCATTTACGCAATGATGAAATTCAAGCATTATTAGATAAACTGAGATTGACCAGCGACCCGTTTACTTGTCCACACGGCCGACCAATCATCATTCAATATTCCATCTACGAACTAGAAAAGATGTTTAAGCGGGTTATGTAATAGTTCGATTGGAGACAAAAAACAATAAAAATCCATCTAAGGAATCTAAAAAAAAAAGGACCGGGCGGTTTTTGCCCGGTTTTTCCTATGCGAAGAATCACTAGTAGGAAAACTCCGCAGATAGAAATAGAATGCAATAAAGTTACTACTTTCTAAATAATACTCTATTTATTGGAATTTTTAGCGGCCCTTTATTCAATAATACTAATAGGATTTAATGATTGATAAATCCATAAAAGGTAAAAAATGAAAAGGGTGATTGACATGTTTGAGTTGGATAAATCACAACAGACTGAAAAACTCAAAAAAATACATGAGGAATTCCAGCATCTA
Organism: uncultured Bacillus sp.; assembly: GCA_937894355.1. Lineage (GTDB taxonomy): Bacteria > Bacillota > Bacilli > Bacillales > Cytobacillaceae > Bacillus_BU. Next base: position 3,265 of record CALCRD010000264.1, on the reverse strand, counting down.
CATAATGAATACAGTCAAATTTGGTTGGATCATATATTTTTACATCTTGATTGGTGGCTGACAATCATCATATCACTGGTTACTTGGGTATTTTGGATTTTTTACCGCAAAAAAAACAGTACCTATCGTCTTTTACTTGCAGGTACTGCAGCAATGGTCATTTCATTATGCATGGACTATCTAGGAACATCTCTTGGTTTATGGTATTACACAGGAAAACTAACTCCTACTTTTCCCGCATGGTTCCCATATAACCTTTGTTTATTACCAGTGACGATTATGTTTTTAATTCAGACAAAGCCACAAATTGCTCCTTGGAAAAAGGGTATTTTTTATGGATTGTTAACTTCCTTTATTGGCGAACCTATCTTTGTTTGGACTGGCTATTATGTCATGCCGGAATGGGAACATATCTTTTCTGTCCCTATTTATGCGCTTATTTTTATATTTTGTGACTGGTTAACTAAGAGAAATGCATTTGAAAAGGTTTCTGTTTGACAATGACTACTATAAAATTTGGTAAAAAGGCGGTTTATTAGCCTCCTTTTTATCAAACTTAAGTTAAAGCTATATTGGAAGTTTCGCTTTATAGGTTCACTGTTTGCAGTTTATCGAAGAACTTAAGTGCTTGCCCTGCTCCAAGAGCGACAGATTCGAGTGGACTAGGAGCAATTTGCACTGGCACCAAAATCTCTTGTGTAAGCCACTCGGCAATGCCATTTAACAGTGCCCCACCTCCTGTTAAAACGACACCACGTTCAACAATATCGCCACTAAGCTCAGCAGGGCAATTTTCTAGAGTAACTCGGATTGCCCCTAAAATATCCGATAATGATTCCTTAATTGTTCCTTGAATCTCCAGGGAGGATAAGGTAATTGTTTGCGGTAAACCAGTTACTAAATTCCGGCCACGCACTTCCATTACCAATTCATCATGGAGCGAACGGGCCTGTCCGATTTCCATCTTTATTTTTTCTGCAGTTCTTTCCCCAATCAGGAGATTATGCTTCTTTCTAACATACAAAATAATATCCTCATCCATTTGGTCACCTGCAACCTGGATTGAATGGTAAGCCACTACGCCCCCATAAGAGATAATGGCTACTTCTGTTGTACCAGCGCCAATGTCGACAATCACATTAGCCACAGGTTCATCGACTGGTAACCCCGAACCAATTGCTGCAGCTATCGGTTCTTCAATCAGATGTACTTTTTTTGCTCCCGCTAGGCGAACAGCATCATGAATAGCCCGACGATCAACGCTGTTTGCCCCCGATGGTATACACACAATGACATTTGGTTTACGGAAGGTAAACCCGAGATTCTGTATCGCTTTTTGGAGAACATATTTAAGCAAACTAATGGAAACATCATAGTCAGCAATGACGCCCTCTTTTAACGGACGGATTGCTTTAATGTTTTCTGGCGTCTTTCCGAGCATTTCTTTGGCATCAATGCCCACAGCTAGTACCTTTTTTGTTTGCTTATCAATAGCCACAACAGCTGGCTCATTTAAGGTGATTCCTTTATTCATAGAAGAAACAAGAATATTAGCTGTTCCTAAATCAATGCCGATTTCTGCAGTAGTAATCATTCTAACCCATCCTATTCTGGTTAATTATTCACCTCTATACAATACTTGTTATTTTAGCTTAATGGGGGGGTAGAAAGCTAGTTGTAAACGTTTCGTTACCTGATTGTAAAGAAAGGGGGCAAACATTCATTAAAAAGACGTTTTTAGCTGGCGATTTTCAGTATAAGCAAGAAATGATTTGGTGATAATGTTTAGATGTTCAAAAACAAATAGCAAATATGGTACGATAAGGGAGGAAGCGACTCTGCAAGTATGATTGAATGGGGAATGGCTTAACCTTTAAAAGGCAGTGTGAAACAATTGGAAAATAAATTAAAATTGCTGGTCATAATCGGCCCTACTGCAGTTGGCAAGACGAAACTTAGTATTGAATTGGCAAAAAAATATAATGGGGAGATTATCAGCGGCGATTCCATGCAAATTTACCAGGGCATGGACATCGGTACCGCAAAAATAAAACTGGAGGAAATGGAAGGAATTCCGCACCATTTAATTGATATTCGAGATCCCGAGCAAGATTTTTCGGCTGCAGAGTTTCAACATCTTGTTCGAGAAAAGATTAGCGAGATTTCTAGCCGTAATAAATTACCGATTATTGTCGGTGGAACAGGTCTATACATCCAATCTGCTATCTATGATTATCGATTTTCTGATGCCCCTCAAGATTCGGACTTTCGCCGTAGCTTAGAACTTCGGGCAGAACAAGAAGGAAATCAGGTACTGCATGACGAATTAACAAAGATTGACCAAGAAAGTGCCAATGAGATTCATCCAAATAATGTTCGCCGTGTAATCAGAGCATTGGAAATTTTCCATTGTACTGGTAAAACAAAGCAGCAAAGTCAACAGGACCAATCTCCTGAGCTTTTGTATGATACTGCGTTAATTGGTTTGACAATGGACAGGGAGCATTTATACCAACGAATCAATACCCGAGTTGATTTGATGGTTGATGAGGGATTAATCGCCGAAGTGAAAAAGCTATATCAACGGGGACTTCGCGACTGTCAATCCATTCAAGCGATTGGATACAAAGAGATTTATCAATATTTGGATGAACGAGTATCATTACCTGAATCAATCGAGCAATTGAAACAAAACTCGCGCAGGTATGCCAAGCGACAATTAACTTGGTTTCGTAATAAAATGAATGTAAAATGGTTTGACATGGAGGATGGAAACAAGATTGAAAAAAAAATCACTGAAATTTCAGTCTTTGTTGAAGGAAAGATAAAACTTAAATCGAATACATAGTAATAGAGATAAAAGAGGAGGATCTGCAATGAAAACATCCATTAATATCCAAGATCAGTATTTAAACCAGCTTCGAAAGGATGGAACAAACGTAACAGTATTTTTACTAAACGGATTCCAACTACGAGGCCAAATTAAAGGTTTCGATAATTTTACCGTTTTGTTTGAATCAGAAGGTAAGCAACAGTTAGTATACAAACACGCCATTTCAACTTTTGCACCTCAACGTAATGTTCAATTAGATTTAGAAGGCGGACAATAATTCGCCAGCAATCAATAAATTAAAAAGAAAAGCGGTTCGCTTCCAACAAGCGGGCCGTTTTTCTTTTGTGAAGGCTCATTTCTCAAACATTGTTGCTTTTTAAGATGAGAATGAAGAGATTTGACAGTAAAATAGCAAACATTTATGGGAACAGA
>CALCRD010000263.1 GCA_937894355.1 uncultured Bacillus sp. | reverse complement strand
TCAACAGGTTGTTAAATATCAACAATGGTCTTTAACACAGCCTTACTGAAAAAAAATCTGCCCTCAATTTCTGGGAAGGAAAACTAAACAACACCCTGCTTCTTGTAATAGGGTGTTGTTTCGAATACTATTCGATTCTTTTCCAGCTTGCTCACCTACTTAGGAGGCATGATTAAATCGATCAGCAAACTCTTGAACTAAATCAGTGCTAAAATTAGATTGATCCGTGGAAACTCCCACTATTTTATTAATAATTTTCCGAGATAGAAAACTCATTTTCGAAAAAATAAACTCTCCACCAAATAAACCCTCAGATTTAGCATGATCACGTAAATCCTGGGGGAATACAGTCTCAAATTGTGTTTTCGCTTCCTCCCCTTCACGGTAACAGCAAAGAAACAGTCCGAGCTTCTTGGTCAATAAAATCTCATGGTTTTTCTGCATAAATTGCTTTAACTTCCGCTGTATGTTTCCGGCATGAATCGAACCACCAATAATAATTGAGTCATATGAAGCTATATCCGAGGCCTTTTTCTTGTTTAAATCAATCACTTCAACTTCTCCATCAAGACTTACACCGAGTAATTGTGCCGCTTTCTCAGTGGTTCCATGTGACGAACAATAAACAACAAGATTTCTAGCCATCCCAGCTTTCCTCCTTATTTTGAAACATCGGTAGCACTACGCAAATATCTGTTAATTAGAATTCCCATTTGTTCCAAGTTTGATTTAAACAAAAAACCTAGTCCAAACATATTTCTTATGCTAGGCTAGGTGTATTTTCTCTATTGTAAAATTATATTTATGGGTTGCTGTTTTCTTATTTTTCGAGTAAATGTAAACTGCTACTACTACCATTATCATAGTTGATTCCCATCTCCCGCACGAAATGAAAATCGAATATTTTTTGAACTCTTAAGATGAAATAACTTCGTTTTGATAATATCGTGATAATTCAATAACCATTGCGCCCATCCGTTCTAATTCTGGGGAGACCAATCGATCAATTCCCGCTTCGCGAATCGCCTCTGCGGTAATTTTTCCAACGGCACATGCTAGTGTTTTATCTTTAAATGCAACTAAAATATCGTTCAGATAGCCTTGTTTTTTTGCATAATCAAACAGTGAATGTACTTGTATTGCCGTTGTAAAACAAACAGCATCCACCTTATGATGAAGCAATTCTTGACACAGTTGTTCGACGTTATCCGTTTGTGGTGGGGTATGTTGATAAGGTAAAATTTGATGGACTTGTGCTCCCTTGTCTTCTAAAAAACGAATTAAACCTGGGGCAGATTCGCCATGAAGCTGAACCATCACTTTTTTTCCAGAGAAATCAAATTTTTCTAGTGCCCGAACAAGTCCTCTGTTTGTCCCATCATCATCCACTGCATCCGATTTAAGACCGAGCTTTTTTAAAAGGGTTGCAGTTTTATATCCTCGTGCAGCAATTTTCGCGTTTCTAATAATATTCATAAACTGAGCTTGAACTCCCAGTTTTCCCGCAAGATTAATCAAGGTTTCTGTACCAATACCCGTTGTTAAGACCACCCAATCAGCACCGTTTTGAACAAATTTACGCAAATCTGGTTCCACTTCTTTTTCGGCTAAAAAAACTGTCCCTTGCAACGGTCGAATTATTGTCTCGCCACCTTGTTTTTCAATTAATGTGGCAATTTCCTCGTGCTTCCGAGTCCCTGTAATGGCAATCTTTTTCCCTGTTAAACCTTTCCCCATATCCCTTTTCCCCTTTACAAATTAATATCTATCTACAAGATTACCAAATTACAGGAATAAAACCAAGTGTTTTTATAAGATTAACTGGAATAAACTAAATTTTCTAGGCAATATGATTCCTATCCAAGCATTAAAAATAAAAAACCTATTCAGCGAATAGGTTTAATTCTTCCTCTTAACTACTACCCCACATTCATTCTCGAGCGGTTGAATAACAGCGGACATGTCTAAATCAGACAAACCATTTTCCATTGCTCCTGCAAAAGACTGTTCCGCAAATCGTCCAAGAAACTGATCCATTCCGGCTTGGGTAAAAAGCTGATTAGCAAGTGCAACATCTTTATGGACATATTTCACTGCTCCACCCGGCTCAAACTCGCGATCAAGCACAAAACCGTCCATATGCCTGCGCAAAATTCGGCTGTCACCGTAGCTAACTTTTAACAATGAATATAGCTGCTCAGAATCAAGCCCCAATGCAGCTCCTGCAACCATGGCTTCTGATGCTGCGATTGAATGAACAGCAACTAAATATTGATTAATCAGTTTGGCAATACTCCCGGCTCCAGAATCGCCTAAATACTGAACTGTTGCTCCAAGGACATCCAAAATCGGCCTAACCTTTTCAAATTCATCCTTATTTCCGCCAACCATAATCGTTAAAGAGCCTTGTTCAACACCTTCAGGTCCCCCGCTAACAGGTGCATCTAAATAGCCAATCCCTCTTTCAAGTGCTTTTCCAAAAATCTCCTTACTAGTTTCAGGACCAACTGTCGTGAAGTCAATGCAAAGCGCATTCGGCTTGGCATTTTCTAAAACACCAGCTGATCCTAAATAAACAGCTTCCACGTCCACTGGTTTAGGCAGACAGGTGCAAATCACATCCGAATCCCAAGCAATTGCCGCAATATTTTTCGATAAAATTGCCTCTAATTTAGTTAATTCCTTTGCTTTTTTCGGTGAGCGATTAAATACGGACACCTCGTATCCCGCTGCGATTAATTTTACAACCATTCTGCTGCCCATTACGCCTGTCCCGATAAAACCGATTTTCATTACAACAATCCTCCTGTGCCAATTTCCAGTATCCATTTAAAGCTTTCTTCACTGCTTGCTTTCGGCGAGTATTCTAAACCAATATATCCTTTAAATCCTCGATCTGTAACATCCTTTAATACCTGCTTATAATCAATTTCTCCAGTCCCAGGTTCATGTCTGCCTGGAACATCGGCAATTTGAATGTGACCTACTTGATCAAGATACTTTCCGAAGTTTGCTGAAAGATTCCCTTTGATTCTTTGAATATGATAAAAATCAAACTGAATTTTAACATTAGGCAACCCAATTTCTTCTATTATATTAGCAGCCTCTTCTATTTCTGATAAAAAATACCCTGGCATATCGTACGGGTTGATTGGCTCGATTAACAGGGTGAGACCATAACTTGCCATCTCACTGGCTGCAAATTTTAGATTCTCCAAATATGTCTCTCTTGCACGGGGACGATCTGCCTCGCTGTCAAGCACACCCGCCAAGCAATGAAGTTTGGCTACCCCTAATGCTTTTGCATACTCTATCCCTTTAGCAACGGATTGTCTAAATTCATCTCGTCTTTCAGGAAAAATTGCCAATCCACGCTCGCCACTTTCCCAATTACCCGCAGGTAAATTGATTAAAACCAACGACAGATCATTATCTCTTATTTCTCTCCTAAGATCTTCAATTGAGGATTGATAGGGAAATTGACATTCAACGAAGGAAAATCCAGCTTGCTTCGCTTTTTGAAATCGCTCTAAAAAGGGCACTTCTGTAAAGATTGTAGTAAGATTTACCGCAAATTTACTCATATGTATCCTCCGAAATAAACAATGTAAAAGTATTTTTTTGATGAACTTTTCAATCATCTTTAGCCCTCAAAGTTGATTTATATCTATTATAACAAAATGCAACCAATGCATTTCGGATATAACCGAAACACATTGGCTGCACGTTTAAACCATTTATTTGTTACTGAAAATTATTGTACTTTTTGCGGGTTGTATTTTGCTTTTGCTTCTTGACGACGACGGTGTAAAATCGGCTCTGTGTAACCACTTGGTTGATCATAGCCTAAGAAAATTAAATCAGAAGCTGCTTGGAAGGCAACTGAGTCTTCGAAGTTTGGCGCCATTGGACGATAGAATAGGTCACCCGCATTTTGCTCGTCAACTACTTTTGCCATACGTTGTAGTGTTTCAACAACTTGTTCTTTGGTTGCAATTCCGTGGTGTAACCAGTTAGCAACATGCTGACTAGAAATACGAAGTGTTGCACGATCTTCCATTAAGCCAATATTTTTAATATCAAGAACTTTAGAGCAACCCACGCCTTGCTCTACCCAACGAACAACATATCCTAAGATACCTTGAGCATTGTTGTCTAACTCTTGCTGAATTTCCTCAGAAGTCCAGCTTGGATTTTTCTCAACTGGAACTTGTAAGATTCCATCAACTAAATCAGTTGATTCTTTTTTCATGCCGTTTTGTACTTCTACTGGATCAATAAGATGATAGTGAGTAGCATGCAAAGTTGCTCCAGTTGGTGATGGTACCCATGCAGTATTTGCACCAGCTTTTAGGTGTCCGATTTTTTGCTCAAGCATGTCTGCCATTAAATCAGGCATTGCCCACATTCCTTTACCGATTTGAGCATGTCCTTGAAGTCCGCAATCAAGTCCGGCAAACACGTTTGATTTTTCGTAAGAAGTTAACCATTGGGAAGTTTTCATATCACCTTTACGGATCATTGGGCCAGCTTCCATAGAAGTATGCATTTCATCACCAGTACGATCTAAGAATCCAGTGTTGATGAAAGCAATTCTTTCTTTTACTTCACGGATACAATTCTTTAGGTTAAGCGAAGTACGACGCTCCTCATCCATAACCCCAATTTTTAATGTATTGCGATTTAAACCGATTAAATCTTCAACACGCTCAAATAATTTATTCGCAAAAGCAGCCTCTGCAGAACCGTGCATTTTTGGTTTTACGATATAGATTGAGCCTTGTCTAGAGTTTTTGAATAAACTATTTCCGATAATTTCGTGTTTTGAAATTAAGCTTGTAATGACTCCGTCCATAATCCCTTCAGGAATTTCATATCCATCTTTATCGATAATCGCATTGCTGGTCATCAAGTGACCCACGTTACGGATAAACATTAACGAACGACCAGAAAGGGAAATTGTTCCGCCGTTAATAGATTGATATTCACGGTCTGGGTTTAACGTACGAACTAATTCCTTACTACCTTTTTGGAAGGTTGCAGTAAGATTACCTTTGATAAGTCCTAACCAGCTACGGTATACATCAACTTTATCTTCGGCATCAACTGCAGCTACAGAATCCTCGCAGTCCATAATCGTTGTAATAGCTGATTCAATGATAACATCCTTTACACCAGCAGCATCTGTTCCACCTATTGGATTGTTACGATCAATTTGAATTTCCAAGTGCATACGGTTGTTTTTAAAAAGAATAGAAGAAGGTTCTTCAACCTGTCCGTTATAACCAATTAGTTTTGAAGCGTCCTGCAAACCAACAGTTTCACCATTGTTTAAAGTTACTACTAATTCTTTATTGCTAATTTCATATTTTACAGCGTCTTTATGAGAACCGCTTGTTAATGAGATTGCTTTATCTAAAAAGTCTTTTCCGAAAGCGATAACCTTTTCACCGCGAACAGGATTATAGCCTTTTCCACGAGCAGCACCATTTTCATCACTGATTGCATCTGTTCCATAAAGCGCATCATATAGGCTGCCCCAACGAGCATTTGCAGCATTGATTGCGTAGCGCGGATTGTTGATTGGTACTACAAGCTGTGGTCCACCTTGAAGTGCTACTTCATCATCAATATTGTTCGTATTAATTTGGAATTCTTCTGTTTTTGGCTCTAAATAGCCAATTTCTTGTAGGAAGCTTTTGTATTTATCAAATTCATAGTCACCTTTGTTTTGCAGGTGCCATTCATTAATTTTTTGTTGTAAATCATCACGACGTGCTAGTAAAGCTCTATTTTCAGGGGAAAGTTCCGCAATCAAACCTTCAAAATTAGCCCAGAAAGTTTCCTGTACAACACCACTTTCAGGAAGAACCTCTGAATTTACAAAATCATATAATACTGTTGCAATTTTTAAATTACCTATTTCTACATATTGAGTCATTAAATACTTCCACCTTTCAATTAAACAAATGTTCTAAAGATACAGATTAAATAGAAAATTACCAATTGCCAGAAAATAAAAGACCTATTTTCCCTATTACAGCTTGTGTTTTACCCCTACATATTCTCTTTTTCTAAATATAACTCTTTCTCCTAGTTACCGATAAATCACTACTGTTATAAAACAACATACTTATTTTTGTTATTATTGTAACAGAGATAGCAACACAATGGAAGGAAAATAATTCATTTGTAAATTTAGATTATTTTCTGTCTTGTTCGAAAAAAGGGAGATGAATATTCCTGAATACTAGAAATACGAAAAACCATACTATCCAATGAATAGTATGGTTTTGTAAAAATATCTTATACCGTAATTTGAGGAAAAACCTAATATAAAAATTCATTAAAGTCTCTACGATATCTTGAAGAATGACAAGAATTACAAATCGGAAATTGAAAATCTAATGGCAATTTTTTGCCACAGCGCTTGCATTTATTTTGATAATTCTTTACTTCCTTCTTCAGATTTTCATGGACATCATCACTTATCTCTTCTCTTAACCTTTCCCAATAATGGGCTTCGGTTCGTTTTTCCAAACGGTATAAGAATAAAAGATGCAAACCAATTGCTTTATAGGTTAACTCAAGATCTTCAAGAGTTTCCTTTTTTATTTTCGGCTCTGGAAGTTCACTTCCCTCAATCAGCGCTGAAATAGTATTGCGCCATTGATCCTTAAGCCCTTGTTCCCTTGAGGAAAAAGGCAGATGTAAAAAGCCATAAAGGTCCATCATCGAAAGACGCGCTTCAATTTCTGTCCCCTGAATTAACATATATAGCTCTCGTTCCTCGGCTAATGTAGCTTTTTGGGTACCCTCAGGGCTATCGAACTTATTCCAAAACTCAAAGAATACTCCAAGATTATGATAATATTTTTGAAATCGCTCAAAAACACCATTAGTTGGTGCTATCGCAAAAGTTTGCTGTGGTTCATCATCCCTATGAAGTAGTCTTTTCATCCGGTTAATCTCTGAAGTGAAAGCTACCCTCCCTATATCATAAATTCCTTTACGCCCTGCCCGACCAGCAATCTGTTTTACTTCTTGAGATGTTAGTCTCCTTCGTTTAGTCCCATCGAATTTTTCATTTTCCAGAAAAACAATGCGCCGGATGGGTAGGTTAAGTCCCATTCCAATTGCATCTGTTGAAACAATTGTCGTTGTTTTTCCAGTTATAAACAGTTGCATTTGTTTTTTTCTAGTCTCTGGTGGCATACTTCCGTAAATCATACTTACCTTATGTCCTTTACTTTGAAGTTTCGCAGCTGTTTCTAGTACCTTTCTTCTTGAAAAGCACACAAGTGCATCACCTTTTTTTGTATTAGACAGACTAAATTCTCGCTTTTCAACCTCAAGAGGGATTTCTCGGCTGTACTCGTGTAGCTCTATTTGAGAGTCTCCCAGCAATTGTAAGAGCATTCCTTTAATGTTGCGGCTTCCAATGATGTGAACTTCATTTGCATTTGCTTTGGTAATCGCTTTATACCACGAGAAACCACGATCTTTATCTGCAATCATTTGGGCTTCATCAATAACAATACAATCAACGTAATCCTTTTCGTGGAACATTTCGACGGTACAAGACATATGCCTTGCACCAAAGACTAGTTTTTCCTCTTCCCCCGTTTTTAATGAGCATGGAACTCCTTCAGCATTTAACTTATCAAAAACCTCTAATGCTAATAGTCTCAGTGGAGCTAAGTATAAACCACTTTCCGCCTCCATCATTTTTGCTAGTGCCCGATGTGTTTTTCCAGTGTTCGTTTCACCAATATGTAAAACAAAACGAAGGTTCCGTCCCACATTTGGGCTATATTCTTGACCAAATACGTCTTCAATAATCTGCAATTCAAGCGCCTGTTTCCGTTCAATCTCGGCCAATTCTTGTTCCTTGCGTTTCTCCTGGTTACGAATATCCTGCTCAAGGATTTCTCCATGAACACTTTCGTCGAAAGGAACATTGTGAAGTTTAAGAAGATCTTCTAAATGCTCTTTACTAACATCAGCAATAAAATCTGTTGCCAGTTCAATAAGTGAATCATATATGATCTCCAACAAAAGTTTTCCGGATTTTGGCTGTTCAAAGGTTTGATTATAGATATTCTTAATGTCCGTTGATTTATTAAAAAGAAGGTCTGGCACAATTTCAAATAGATATTCGGTGATGAGCTGTTCATATACATCATAATACGTCTCATATTCATAATTATTTCGGCCCCAATGGAAGGCTTCCTTCACCCCACCGGTTAATTCCCAGAGAAAATCCGAAACAACCGAAAAATCCTCTGGACAATGTTGTTCCTTTAGGACAGTCAGGTTTTCTTGCTGATAATTTTTCGTTATGTCATATTTTGGATTACTCTCTAGATCCATTGCTAAATGCCTAGCAACGTAATGACGAATATATAGATAAATCAGCATATATTCTTTTTCAATAAAGTCTCGGGCTAACTTGTCCAGCTCTTGTTTTGCTTTCCGTTTTTTTTCCGCCCGCTTCTCATCTTCAATTCTTTTTTTATAATTTATTTTTGCCTTTTCAAATTGTTCTTGCCATTTTAATTCCTGATTCAAAAAAATCCCATCCAACCAACCAAGGACATCAAAGGGCTGATATTCTTTAATTTCCGTACGGAACATTTGATTAATTAGTTTTCGGTCAACACCTTCAACTTCAAATCCCTTTTCAAATAAGAATGCTTTTTTCTCCCTTTTGTTAATAGCATTCGTGACTTTGTTTATCCAAACATTCACCCAAATTTGCTCTAAAAATTGGCCTCGTTCCATTTTGAATTGTTGGAATGCTGGCATGGTTTCTTTATTTTCAAGGTAGCGATTGATATCCTCGTAAATCTTTTTCTTTGTGTGATCAATTGCTTGAGGATAAATAGTAATAAATGGGTCCATTTTAAGCTCCTTCTCCTAATAGTAATACTGTTCTTTTAATCCTCCTTAACGAACATATGTTTGGTTTTACTGTAGCATAATTATCAATATAAATCAAAAAACAACCCTTCTTATGCCTTAGAATAAGAAAAAAGCAGAGATATATCCATCCAAGATATCCCTGCTTTTCTCATATTATTTTCATTATCAAAGACTGTTTTCCTGTCTAAATATAGTTTAAACACTTCGTTTTCATCTTTTTGAGAAAAGAGCCTAATCAAACAGAAAGTTCTGATGTTTATGCTAATTCCAGCATTCTTTGGAGTGACATCTTGGCGTCAGCAGCGGTTTCTGCATCCACCTTGATGATATTTTGAGTTTCACCCTTCTCAATTTGGTCAAGACACCAAACTAAATGTGGCAAATCAATTCGGTTCATCGTTAAACATGGGCACATATGTGGATTTAATGAAACGATTTGCTTATCAGGATGTTGCTTGATAATTCGATTCACAAGATTCATTTCAGTTCCAATTGCCCAAGCTGAACCTTGTTTTGATTGTTCTATCATCTCAATAATATAATTAGTAGATCCAGCATAATCGGATAATCCTACCACTTCACGTCGGCATTCAGGGTGAACGATTATTTTCATTTCCGGATATTCTGTTCTAATTTGCTCGATATTTTCTACAGTAAAATTTTCATGGACAGAGCAGTGCCCTTTCCAAAGAATTACTTTAATTGTTTCAATATCTGCCGATGTTTCTAATTTATTAGTCTCTGGATTCCAAACAGCCATTTCTTCGAGCTTGATTCCAAGATTAAAAGCTGTATTCCGGCCAAGATGTTGGTCAGGTAAGAATAACAGTCTTTCTTTTTGTTCTAGTGCCCATTTCACCATTTTTTCTGCATTTGATGATGTAACAGTTGCACCTTGATTACGACCAACAAATGCTTTAATAGCTGCTGTTGAATTAACATAAGTTAACGGAATAATTGTATCCCCAAACATTTCTTGTAGTTGCTTCCAGGCTCTTTCTGTCTGGTGGATGTCTGCCATATCAGCCATCGAGCAGCCTGCCCGCATATCTGGTAAATAAACATTTTGATTTTCTGTTGTTAAAATATCAGCTGTTTCTGCCATAAAATGAACACCACAAAAAACAATGTTTTCTGCTTCTTTATTTTCAGCAGAGTACTGAGCAAGCTTTAGGGAATCTCCCGTCGCGTCAGCAAACTGAATGACTTCATCTTTCTGGTAGTGATGCCCTGGAATAAATAACTTATTTCCAAGCTTTGCTTTAATCTCCCTAACTCTATCTTCTAATTCTTGGGTACTCATCTTACGATATTCCTCAGGAATTGAAGCAGTCTTAACGAGATTATCAAATAAATTCATCGAAAAATCCCCCTATATTGATTCATCAAGTTGTAATTGATACTTTCACACTTATATCGATTGCTTTAGCTGAGTGAGTTAATAAACCAAGTGATATATAATTCACTCCAGTGTCACTATAAGAAGCAATATTTTCTAGTGAAATACCACCAGATGCCTCTGTAATAAATGAATCTGGAACAAGCCCAATCCATTCTTTAATTTCTTCAGGAGTTCTATTATCAAACATAATTATATCAGTTTTTGCAGCAATGGCTTCCTTTAATTGCTCGATTGTTTCAATCTCAACTTCAATTTTCACCATATGACCGATTTGAGACCGAACTTTTTCCACAGCTTTCGTAATTGAACCTGCGAAGGAAATATGATTGTCCTTTATCATGACCCCATCGTATAAACCTATACGATGATTAAAACCCCCACCGGTACGAACGGCATATTTCTCAAGCATCCGCAATCCTGGTGTTGTTTTTCTAGTATCGCATATCCGGGTATGGCTGCTATTTAACTTAGAAACAGCTTGATTCGTTAAAGTGGCTATTCCACTCATTCTTTGAATAAGATTAAGAACCACTCGTTCACCTGTAAGTAAATCTGATATATTTCCAGTTACTTTAGCAAATACAACGCCCTTTTCCAATCTCATTCCGTCATGAATAAAAAGTTCTACCTTATTTTCATTACTTAATAAACTGAAGCCTAATTTAATAATTTCCTCACCACAAAAAATCCCGTTTTCCTTGGCAATGAAGGATATTTCGCCACGTTCTTCTTTACCGAAAATAAGTTCAGTGGAAATATCTCGTTCACCAATATCTTCAAGAAAAAACTGTTCAAGCATGGCCCTTAGCTTTATTTTGTTCATCTTCGACCATTCTCCCTTTTCCAAATTGATAGATGAGTTTCTTGTTTTTCCAATAATCTTGATCTTCTATAGGAAAGTCTGACCGGAAATGGCCACCTCTACTCTCCGTTCTAACCAATGCTGAATTGGTAATGAGAAGTGAAGTAACACATGCAAGAAAAGTTTGGATATCTGAAGCAGAAACGTCATCTAAGGACATACTTTCTTGTCCAAAATTACAATAGGTCTCCAACCACTTTATTTGTTGCTGAAGTGGCCCGCTGTTTCGGACAATTCCTACCCGTTCCATCATATTATTTCTCAGTTCCTCCAAATCAGGAAGATCAATTAGTGTTGGCATTTTTTTAAGCTGTTTAACTAAAGCTTTTCTATTCTCATGATTAGATGTACTAGAATTTATATGTTTCGCTAATTGCTTTCCATAGAACAATCCCTCAAGTAATGAATTACTTGCTAAGCGATTGGCACCATGGAGCCCTGTGCATGCAGCTTCACCGATTGCATACAGACCTGGAATCGTTGTCTCGGCATTGCTATCAACTGTAATTCCACCCATCAGGAAATGGCTACCTGGAACCACTGGGATTAAACCTTTATTTAAATCAATGTTATTTTCAATACATAATTCAGTTATATTTGGGAATTTGCCTTTGAAATTTTCAATTGATGTAATATCGAGAAAAATGTCTTCACCGTTTTTTATATAATCAAAAATTGCTTGTGAAACAATATGTCGGGGAGCTAAATCTTTTAATGGGTGTATTCCTTCCATAATCTTTTTCCCGTTCTTGGTAACAAGGATGCCACCTTGACCTCTTACCGCTTCGGAAATCAAACCATGAATCTTGCCTTCAGTAAATAACATTGTCGGATGAAATTGAATAAACTCCATATCATCCAATTCAGCTCCAGCAAGAAATGCCATAGCAAGTCCATCGCCGATTACATTAGGACTATTGGAAGTAAACTTGAAAAGATAACCGCATCCTCCTGTTGCCAGCACAATATGGGGTGCATAAAAATGAAGAATAATCCCATTAGCATCTTTCCCTTTTACACCGACACAGATGCCATCTTCACTAATGATTAATTCATAAATTAACAAATTTTCCTCTATAGTTATATTGTTAGTTAATTTTGTCTCAAGGAATTCAATAACATGTTTTCCAGTCGCATCACCACCTGAATGGACAATTCTGCTCGCACTATGAGCCCCTTCCATTCCAAGTAATAATTGACCATCCCCATTTTCATCGAAGGGACAGCCTGAATCTCTTAATTCTTTAATTAATTTGGGTGCTTCCTCTGTTATCTTGAGAACAACCTCTTCTTTACTACGGTACCTTCCCGCTTCCATCGTGTCTAGAAAATGACTATAAAAATGATCGTTTTGGCTGACAGACGCAGCAATCCCTCCTTGTGCTAAATAAGAATTGCTTTCCCTTAAACTCGACTTTGTGAGTATCATCACATTCTTATCGGTGCTAATGTGATGGGCTAATTGCAAGGCTGCAATCCCACTCCCAATAATAATCACGTCTGCTTGTTTCAAGTCTGTTCTCCTCCTGAATCTAACATGTGTCTTGACACATATATTTACACAGATTTACACTTATGACAAGTATTTTATCACGAAATATACAGAAAATTGGTGAGTAAAGATGAAATATTTCGATTACGCTGCTACCTGTCCCCTTGACGAAGAAGCAGCAAATGTATATGTAAAGACAGCCATTGATTATTTTGGAAATTCACAAAGTCTACATGATATTGGCGACGAATCAAAATCATTGTTAGAGAATTGTCGGACCCAGTTTGGACAAATGCTTGGTGTTGAAAGTGACGGAGTTTATTTTACCAGTGGTGGTTCAGAGAGCAATTTTTTGGCTATTGAAGCTTTGTTAACGGCTAGAAAGAAGTCAGGGAATCACATCATAACAAGTATTGCAGAACATTCATCCATACATAGTTCCATTGATCGCTTAATCAACAAGGGATACAATGTGACCTATTTGCCCTATGATACTCATGGACTAATTGATGTAAATACATTTAAAGAGTCTATTAAAGAAGATACTGTTTTGGCTGTCATTCAGCATGGAAATTCTGAGATAGGCACCGTTCAGCCGTTAATGGAAATCGGACAAATTTGCCAATCCCAGCAAATCTTACTTCATTCTGATTGTGTCCAGACCTTTGGGAAGATTGATTTAAAGCCGATTACTCAATATATTGATAGTCTCTCCATATCGGGGCATAAATTTTATGGACCAAAAGGAACAGGGGTAGGATATATTCGACCGCAACTCTCTTGGTCACCTCCTTTTCCAAAAACCACTCATGAAGGAGGGTTCCGTCCTGGAACAGTAAATGTACCTGGTATTACAGCAATGACTATTGCAGCAAAAAAAATCAATGACCAGCTCGATAAAAATAAGGCCATATTTGCAAACCAGCGAATACTACTTATTGATAGCTTAAAATCCATTCATGATAAGCTTCATATCCATGGTTCCACAGATCATCTTCAACTTTCCAATATCATTGGTATGAGCATCGATGGGATTGAAGGCCAATGGGTTTTGTTAGAATGCAACAGAAACGGATTTGCCATTTCAACAGGCAGCGCTTGTCACAGCGGGATGTTGTCCCCCGCAAGCTCAATGACTGCTCTTGGTTATTCTGGAAAAAAAGCTAAAGAGTTTTTTCGAATCTCCTTAGGTCGTGATACATCTAATAAAGACATTATAAACCTAGCAGCTATAATTGTAGCCATTGTGGCCGAATACAATCTCAATAACCATTGATAATCACTATTCTCTAAAAAAACAATTGTTTCATTGCAACATGATGAAACGGTTGTTTTTTTTATTTTTCAAGCAATAAAAAGCTGGAATTCCGCGGTATTTGAGTGTTTTTTACGAAATCTGTTGAAAAATATTTGAAATATTTTTAATTTTTCAAATTTACAAACTATTCTCTAGGTATTATAATAAATCTTGTTGGTAGGTTCATCCAATAAAAAATAAAAAAACAAGGGGGATTATCATGGCAATGAATGAAAAGGCTTACAGCCTTATGAGTGAACAAGGACAACCACAGGATAAACTTGATTACTCACAAATTTTGCAATCAGATTCATTTCAAAATCTTCTGAGTGAGAAACGGAGATTCATTGTACCTATCTCAATTTTCTTCATGGCATTTTTCTTTGCATTACCAATTATGACTTCATATTCAACAGTATTGAATCATGAAGCATTTGCTGGGATTACTTGGGCTTGGATTTTCGCCGCAGGACAATTTATCATGACCTGGACGCTAGTTACTATTTATTCAAGCAGAGCAAAAAAATTCGACCGAATGGTTGATGAAATTATCTCAGATGCCAAGAACTAAAGGGATTAATTAAAGAACTAAGGGGACGATTCAACGATCTAAGGGGGAAAAATATTGAATACACTCGCATTTATACTATTCTTGGGGATAGTTGGTTTAACACTTGTTATTACTTATTTTGCTTCAAAAAAGACAAAAACTACTAGTGATTTTTATACAGCTGACGGTGGCCTTACAGGTTGGCAGAACGGGATGGCAATAGCGGGAGACTATATGTCAGCAGCCTCTTTCCTCGGTATAGCCGGTATGATTGCATTAAATGGTTTTGATGGCTTCTTCTATAGTATTGGTTATCTAGTTGCCTACTTAGTTGTTTTGTATATTGTTGCAGAACCTCTTAGAAATCTTGGGAAATTCACTTTAGCAGATATGATTGCTGCAAGATTTGATAATAAGAAGATTAGAGGTATTGCAGCTCTAAATACAATGTCCATCTCTATTTTTTACATGATTGCACAGCTTGTTGGTGCAGGTGGATTGATTAAGCTTTTACTTGGCATTGATTATGTTTACTCCGTCCTTATCGTAGGTGTTTTAATGACAGTTTACGTTGTATTTGGTGGAATGACAGCAACAAGCTGGGTGCAAATTGTAAAAGCAGTTTTACTTATGATTGGTACATTTATTATTTCCTTCATTGTATTCTCGAAATTCGACTTCAGTGTTGTAAAAATGTTCTCTGAAATGAAAGCTGCAACACCTTTAGAGGGCAATTTCCTAAATCCAGGAAACAAATTTCATAACCCTCTAGATACAATTTCTTTGAACTTAGCACTTGTATTAGGTACTGCGGGACTACCTCACATTTTAATCCGTTTCTTCACGGTAAAAGATGCTACTACCGCTCGTAAATCTATTGTATATGCTACATGGATTATCGGTATTTTCTACATTATGACTATTTTCTTAGGCTTTGGCGCAGCAGCATTTGTTGGCTACGATCAAATTGTCGCTGCTAATGCGGCAGGTAACATGGCAGCACCTCTTCTTGCAAAAGTACTTGGTGGAGATTTCTTATTTGCCTTTGTATCAGCAGTAGCATTTGCAACAATCTTAGCCGTAGTAGCTGGACTTGTTCTAACAGCAGCTTCTGCTTTCGCTCATGATTTTTATAGCCACATTATCCGTAAAGGGAAAGCATCTGAAAAAGAACAAATTGTCGCTGCACGTTGGGCATCAATTGGGGTAGCAGTACTTTCTATTATCCTGGCATTATTTGCCCAAAAGATGAACGTGGCATTCTTGGTAGCTTTAGCGTTTGCTTTAGCAGCTAGTGCAAACTTACCAATTATTCTTTTCACAATCTTCTGGAAACGCTTTAACACTGCTGGTGCGATTACGGGGATGTTGGTTGGATTATTTAGCGCATTAATCCTAATTGCCATCAGTCCAAATATTTGGTCAACAGAAGTTGGCGGAGCAATTCTAGTTGGCGAACCACTAATCAACCTTACAAATCCCGGAATAATTTCCATTCCTCTAGGATTCCTAGGTGCAATTGCCGGTACACTTCTATCTTCTAAAAGAGAAGATGTTAAGAAATACGATGAAATTGTTGTTAAAGCCACTACGGGTATCCATAATCATATTTAGGATAATCTAACAGCAATACAACCAATTAATTTTTGAAAATGTAAAAGCCTCCGCTATGGTTACCATAAGGGAGGCTTTTACATTTTCCTTTTCCTATCGAGATTCATTTTAAGGCCTAAACCGATATGTGTCAGTCTTGCAGATTTTTCCTACAACCCGCGCTGACTACAGTATTCATCGACGATTTCCTCGATTTTATCGTGTTCTGGAAATTGCCCCGAAAACAAAAATTTAATTTCCTCTACCAGTTCCCCTTTTCGATATACATGAATCGCCCCTTTTTGATTGATGACACTAAATTCCGGTTCAAATATGTACCCACTTCGTTCTATTGCCCCCATATCATCATTTCCCTCGCTTTAACAAAACTGTAGATTCCTTTCCTTGTATCCTCCCCATTTATCTAAACCGATATTCCTAATAAGGTTTTTTCCAATTCGTCTATGTCGTTGCTGCTCTGCTCACTTTTTAACTAGGTATTTATCTATAGAAGATACCAGTGGAATTTTATTTATTTGGTTGAAACGCTTAGTTCAAGCTCTATAGTGGACACGTATATATACAGTACAGGTTAATTCCAAAGACAATAAAAGGAGTGAGAGATATATAAAGTTTTTCCAAAAAAGAAAGGAGGTGGTTGAACTTGACACAATTCACACCTTTTTTCACCATCCTGTCGTTTCTCCTAACCATGACACTTATTTTTTGGAGACCAAAAGGAATTAACGAAGCAATACCAGCTACATTAGGAGCTATTCTTGTCTTTTTTAGTGGAGCCGTTTCTTTTGCGGATTTAGGTGAAATCAGTTCAAAAGTTAGTGGGGCTTCCATTACCATTATATCGACATTGGTTATGGCAATTGCCTTAGAAAGCTTTGGATTCTTCCATTGGGTTGCAGCTAGGCTGTTAACAGCAACCAAAGGTTCCGGAATTCGACTCTTCTGGCTAACCAATTCACTTTGCTTTTTTATGACCATACTGCTAAATAACGATGGCAGTATCCTGATTACAACACCGATTTTAATCTTAATTTTAAATTATATCGGTTTAAAAAATCATCAAAAAATCCCTTATTTAATTAGCGGTGCCATAATTGCAACCGCATCGAGTGCTCCGATCGGAGTAAGTAATATCGTGAATTTGATTTCATTAGAGATGATTGGTATGGATCTATATCTTTATACCCTTATGCTTTTTGTACCTGGTGTACTCGGTCTTCTTTTTCTATCAGGGTTGTTGTTTGCCGCCTTTTACAAACATCTTCCTAAAAAAATTACCGATATCCCCAATAAGACGGGCATGTTAAGATTGGATGATCATCCCTTACAATCTGAACCTGATGAAGCTTTCTTAAAAAAGCAAAAAAGATTAATGATTTCGGTGTTGATATTTGTTTTGTTAGTAAGGGTCAGCTTATTTATCGCATCCTATATAGGTATTTCAATATCCTTGGTCGCTGTTTGCTGTTCAATAGCGTTATTAGCCTGGCGGTGGCATGTATTAAAAATTGGTCCTAAGGATTTATTAAAGAAGACCCCTTGGCATATATTTATTTTCGCTTTCAATATGTATGTGATTATTTTTGGACTTCACAATATTGGGTTAACCGACATGATTATTCACTATCTCGAACCCTTTTTAGCGAATAGTTTGTTTCATGCTAGTATCATCATGGGTACACTCATCGCTATCCTGTCAAATTTATTTAACAATCACCCTGCATTGATGATTGGAACCCTTACACTAACAGAAATGGGTCTAGATACACTAACCACACAAACAATTTACTTAGCTAATATTGTCGGTAGCGATATCGGTTCTCTTCTATTACCAATAGGAACCTTAGCGACTCTTATTTGGATGCATATATTAAAACAAAATAAAATAAAAATCACTTGGAGCAACTATTTAAAAATTACAATTATAGTCATCCCAGCCACTTTATTATTTACTCTAATCTGTTTATACTATTGGATTGCTTTTGTTTATTCATAAAAAAATACCAATGAGGAAAACTCATTGGTATTTTTTTTGAATTAAACGTTGCATTTTGGTGAATCACTGCTACATTATTTTGGAAAGGAAATTCAAAATGGTTCTTTATGGGATATGAACCGATTTTAAATGCATGAGCTTCCAAAAGATTGTTTCCCCTCCCGCTGTAATTAGTTCGACAATATTATTGGTAATACTACTAATTAACCCAATTTTATTCGGATTATCACCTAAATCAAATACCAGTAATTTTCCTTCATATTTTTTTAATTGTTCCTCAAACGATCTAGCCAAGGGAATACTCGAAGGTACTACTGGTAAAACTGCATTACTAAGCGTATAAGGTGTTAATTTGCTGGAATATGGAATCAACCATTTTAAATGCTGCATGGAAATAAAAACTGTCTTATATACTGGTGAGTAAAATACAATATAATCATTAAGGACACTAGTAATATAACCATGAATTGATTTGTTCCCTGTTACAAAAATTTCTAAAAATTGCCCTTTGGCATTTGTTAGAATTTTACGATAGGAAATCGTTTCTTTTTCATTTTGCAGCGGCATTTTGCCTGTCGGTTGTTCAGTTAATTCATCTCCATGTTTTAATTCACGTTCTTGAATATTATGAAGATGCAAAAGCGGAATGTACAAATACTGAGTTCCATTAAATAGAACTAATATGTCCAATCCGACATCAATTAAGATCCCCGAAAAAAGTGTTTTCCCCGATATTTCAATATCCACTTCCATTCCCAATAAGCTTTTAATTCCCGTCATCTCATCCCCCCTCTTTTTTTCTGACATTAGATAAAATGGTGCATCAGCTACATTCCTGATGCACCATCCTAGATGGAGATAATTATTATTGTTTAATAGCATCTTCTTTTAGATTATTTTCTGCCTTTCCATACATAATCAATTGTTTTTACGACTTTCTCACTTGAATAATCGCGACTACTTGATTTTCTAGATGATTTACTTGATTCTTTGTCTTGATTTTTGTCCTGGTTCTTTTCTTGGTTTTTGTTTTGGTCCTTATTATTTGAAGAATTGTTATTTTGATTGTTTTGGTTGTTGTTGTTGTTTTGGTTGTTGTTGTTTGAATTATTTTGGTTGTTTTGATCATTATTATTATCATCATTTGAATTATTTTGGCTTAAAGATCCCTTTGGACCTGAGCTGATGCTTTTTATGTGATAAGGATGAATTCGGAGCACTTCTTGGTTGCTTACCAGTGTGTAATGCCCCCCTGCATTTTCAACAAGTACACCCTCCATCGCTTCGGGGCCACCACGATTAATGGATACCCATTTATGTGCCATATGTCTAAATACATCATGGAAATCTGTTGCCTCGATAACTTCTGGATAGGTCTCTGTCTGCTGGTTTCTATTTTGGTTATTGTTATTATTGTTGTTATTGTTATTGTTATTGTCATCGCTATCATCATCATACTTGCAAACGCTTTTTACATGATCAATATTTGAGTAGACTACACCATCATCTTCAGTAAAGAGAACCACAAAACCGTTCGCCACTCCTAGTAACGTACCATATTTTGATTCAGGTCCCCCCTGGTTAATTTGAATAGTTTCTTTAATTAAATGATTTAATAGCCCGATAAAATTGTTAGCCTCAAAGTATTCGACTTCCTCCTCCTCAGTTGCCATTACTTGAGTGGAATTTGTTAATGAGTCTTCACTAATACTTTTGACATGGGCAGCTTGATAGTAGATAACGGTATTATTATCACTATCATTATCCTGGTTGTTATTGTTGTTATTGTTTTGGTTGTTGTTATTGTTGTTGTTGTTATCATTATTATTGTTGTCGTTGCTGTCATCATCATCCTGGGCATAAAGAGTTACGTAGTCAGATTTTACATCTAGTAATTTCCCTGTTTTCGATTCTGGTCCCCCTCGATAAATTGTCACAACTTTACCTTTGAGAGACTCAAGAAACGAGTGATATGAATCAGTTTGTTCATTGCTTCCAACATTCCGATTTCTCATTTTTATCCTCCTTGTCATTTATCCATATTGGTTATTCATAATGCATATATACGTATCATGGGTGTCCAATGACCTAGTGAAGCGCCTAATTATAAAAAAATAATCATGTGCCCAATTTTTTTTAGACTAATTTTTTCAATTCATTATTGATAAATTTACTTCTGCCTTCAATATAGTCACAGATAAAATCAGGCTCTTGATCAAATTTTTCTATCTTATCTTTTTCGTATGGGTCCCTTAATACAAATGGACGAATCATTTCATGCATCGAATAGATTTTTGGTTTCATATATTCTAGGGTGAATTGATGATTTAATATTTGTTTTAATAAATCCCGATACTTTTTCCGAAATGTATCAACATCAAGGATTCGAGATGTTAACGTATTAAATCCTTCAATTCTAACGTAATCACAATCCATAAATTTCCCGTTGACATCCCTCCCCCAAGTTGCATCGTAATCCCATGGAATTACTTCAAACTGCCCAGTTTCCCCATTGCGATACAATGCGTAATTATGAACAAATCCATCGTAGTTTTGAGTAAATACAACACCAGCAAGCCAACGAAGATACTTATCTACGTTTATATATTTCTCAATTTCTTTTTCGAAATCTGCTCTTGATATCGTATTTATTTGAAAGATCATCTCCTGCAAAAAAGCATCCTCAGTATCTTCACCATATTTTTTTTCATAGCCTAATTCGAGGGATTTTTTTACTTCTTTATCCAAATCACTCATTAAAGAAAAATTAGCATCGCCATCAACCGCATAATATATCGCCCCGCTGGGAAGGTTTCTTTTTGCTAAAAAAAGTTCATCGACAGATTCTAACTCTAAATACAATCCTTCATTTTTCCCATTAAGGTTTAAAAAAACATACTTAGATTGCGGCGATAAAGTACCTATTTCTGAAAAAAAATCTAAAGATAGTTTATTTCTTATTAACGAGGGATCCTTGTATTCAGCATTTAAATGGATTTCCCTTGCATTTCCAAAGGTAGCAGGCTTAAAAAAAGAAATGTGATAAGATTTTTTTGGGAAGTCGCGAATATGTGATCCCCGATAGGCAATATCAATATCGTATTTCTTTTTATTAACAGTTAATCTTGCTGGAATTGGATCATCACACCAAATATCTTTCCGAAACTCACTGTAGTCCATTGGGTGAATAAAAAGCTGAAATCGCGATATTTTGCCCACTTTCATCATTCCTTTCCGTCTATCCCTGCATCAGGCAGTAAGACCCTACTCATGGAAGTTTCACTTTATTATCTATTCCTATGAAAAAAAGGGGCAAATGACACAGAAAAACATTCGTCTATTTTTTCAAAAACTAAACGTATGTCTCATGCATTTTAAAACAACTTGCGTAATTTAGATTAGGGAAAGGAAATGAATGATTTATTAATCATATTTCGGTTATGGTTTCTTTTCGCTTTACTAAAGAAAAAGGAGGTCAATGTTATATGGGATTTTTCTCAAGAGATGATATTAGCAGAGCGGCAGAAAGCGCCGAAAAATCTGGACTAGGGGATTTTATGTTTCAAGATCCTAGTTTCCGAGGTCGTACAAGAAATCTAAGGTACGAAAAATATGAAAATGAACGTAAATATCATGACAATCAAAGAGGTGAAAATGAGGGTTATCAACTTCAAAATTCTCACCATTCATCTTCCAATACATCTGATTGCAAACAATCTACTAGTTCTTCTTACAAAAAGCGGTCCTCTTCTAGCTCACACAAACGGTCGTCTAGTTCTTCTTGCCAAAAGCGGTCCTCTTCCAGTTCACACAAACGCTCGTCCAGCTGTTCTTGTAAAAGAAGCTCGAGCTCAGATACGAGTCGACACTCGCATCGGCGTCCTGGCAAAAGACGGTCCTCTTCCAGTTCACGTAGTAGCTCGTCTAGCTCGAGCAGTAGGAGATCCACTTCCAGTTCACGCAAACGCTCGTCTAGCTCTACACGCAGAAGTCGTCGCTCCACTTCTAGTTCACACAAACGTTCAACTAGACGTTCTAGCAAAAAACGATCATCTTCTAGTTCACGGTCGCATAAACGGTCGTCCAGTTCGTCTTGTAGAAAGCGGTCTTCATCTAGTTCGCGCAAACGGTCGTCCAGCTCGTCTTGTAAAAAGCGGTCTTCATCTAGTTCGCGCAAACGGTCGTCCAACTCGTCTTGCAAAAGGCGGTCTTCATCTAGTTCGCGCAAACGGTCGTCCAGCTCGTCTTGTAAAAGGCGGTCCTCTTCCAGCTCAAATAAACGATCATCCAGTTGTTCTTGCAAAAGAAGTTCTTCTTCTAGTTCACGGAAACGTTCATCTCGTCACCATGGCAAAAGACGGTCCTCTTCCAGTTCAAGTAGTAGCTCGTCTAGTTCTTCTAGGAGAAGTCGTCGCTCCACTTCTAGTTCACACAAACGCTCATCTCGTCACTCTGGCAAAAGACGGTCCTCTTCCAGTTCACGCAGAAGCTCGTCTAGTTCTTCTAGTAGTAGTCATCGATCTACTTCAAGATCACACAAACGCTCATCTCGTCATTCTGGCAAAAGACGGTCTTCTTCCAGTTCACGCAGAAGCTCATCATCTCGATCTTCTAGCAGAAGACGCACGTCCAGTTCCAGTTCCTCAAGCAGTAGCCGTACTAGTCGTACCAAATCAAAGTACGGTAATCAAAGTAGTAACGAAAAAGTTACAGACTATAAATATCACAAAAGATATTGGAAATGCGGAAATATGTGGGAACTAAGAATGACAAATAAAAACTAACTCATTATCAGCTGATTTGAAAGGTTGTTATAAACCAACCATTTCAAATCAGCTTTTTTTTCTAGGCTATAAATGCCAAATTATTTTTTCAAAAGACTCTGTTAAACGTGGCTGTTGATTTCCGCTCCAGACACTTCGCTTTCCGCAGGCTCACCCGTGAGCCTCCTTCGGTCGTTCCTTCCTTCGGAGTCTCACTCAGCTCGTGCTCCTGCAGGAGTCTGCGTGTCTTCCGCTCCAATCAACAATGTGTTAAAAATCAACATTTATCATTAGCAGAGCCTTTCAAAAAAAGCCGCTAAGCGACTTTTAAGTAAGGGACTAAAACTTGATCCCATCAGAAGGTGTTATAAACATTTTGACAAGTTTCAGCTTTCGGTTCATAAAAGCAATGCCGTTTAAATCTAGCTACAAAAGGTTGATTGTACCATGTCGCAGGGCAATCACCAGGTGGCCGAAAATACCATAAGCTAAATTTCGCTGGCCAAAATCGTTCTCCTCTCACAGCTCGCCTGGCAAGTCGCTTTTCTTTCTCACGGGCACCTTGATAAAAATAACCATGGGTTGTTGCTTCAAAAGCATGTGGTTGATAAATCATTTGTGGAATAGTCCGAAGCCCCTTAAAGTCGGAGCAGTTTGCTCTGATTCTGTTAATCCCTACATTGCCGACAAGTAACATCCCCTGTACGCCTTCACCTTCGGCTTCCGCTCGGAGCAATCGTGCTAAAAGGTTTATATCTGATTGGGTATGCTTAACTACCGCCATTCCGTCACCTCCAGAATATATCCCGATATCCTATTCTTGCTTAACCTGGGTTGCTAACTTTATTTTCCCGCTGATGCATATGAAGGCAAAAAGAAAAAAGGTTGCCCGAGAATCATCAGGCAACCTTTTACATAGCTAAACTTCAGCTTTTATTCAGCATCAAAAACTTTTACTTCTTTCATTGTAGCACCATTTCTCATGTTTAACGCAATTTCTAAACCTGATGTAACTTTTCCAAAAACAGTATGAACTCCATTTAAGTGAGGTTGTGGCTCATGAACTATAAAAAATTGACTTGATCCAGTATCCTTACCTGCATGGGCCATAGACAAGCTACCTGCTTCATGCTTATGTGGATTGCCTTTAGTTTCACATTTAATATTAGTGCCACTTCCGCCCATACCTGTTCCTGTTGGGTCTCCACCTTGTGAAACAAAACCTGGGATTACTCTGTGGAAAATTACTCCATCGTAAAATCCTTCATTAGCCAATTTCTCGAAGTTTGCAACTGTGTTAGGTGCCTCATTAGGGTAAAATTCTAGCTCCATTTTCTCGCCATTTTCCATCACTATGTATCCTTTTTTTGCCATTATTACCAACTCCTCATATAAAAATCAAATTAATCATATCACTTTTTTAGTATCAAGAAAAGAATAGCACATTACCGCTTCAGAATTTTCGGCAATTCAGCGTAGATTTTGATGATGTCATCGAGCTTCATTCTTACTAAACCACTTGATGACGGTGCTACAAAATCCACTGTTCCTTCCACAACAGAATTTCCTTGAATTCCCCAATTCACTTCCCTTTTACCGCTATACTCTTTGTATACTCCTTTCCCCACAAAACAGGCAATTAAAGGTTTATAAGTACTGATTTTTCTTTTAAGCTCTTCTCTTCCCGCTTTATATTCTTCCCTGGTTATTTCTTGAGCCTCTTTCGTCGGCCTATGTACGATATTGGTAAATCCAAAACCAAATTCTAACAATTCCCCATCTTCAGAAGCAGAATATTTACGCTGTGTAATTCCTGCATTGTGTAAAATTGTCCAAAATCGATTATTGGGATTTGCATAATGATGTCCTGTCTCACTTGATTTTATACTAGGATTAAAACCAACAAAAAGAACCAAAAGGTTTTCTTTAATGTGATCCGAAATAGGCTCCAACATTCTCACCTCCATCAACACTATAGCTAAGTTGATTAAAAAAACGCAAGTCTTGTTCAAACAAAAAGCCAAACACCTCTGTTAACCATTGGTATTTGGCCCTTCAACTACTATAATTAATCATGGCTGTTTTACTGTCAAATCACTTCATTCTCATCTTAAAAAGCAACA
>CALCRD010000262.1 GCA_937894355.1 uncultured Bacillus sp. | reverse complement strand
TCTTCGATAATATCTGTAAGTATTAAAATAGGAATTCTTCATTACACCCAAAATTATATCTTATATTTAATAATTGATAGCCTAATTACCATTACAAATTCAATTATTTTGGTAATGATTGTTAACAGGATGTATCCATATTTAAAGAAAAAAGTAACTGGGAAAATGGATCAAGAAACCCAAAAAGCTATAACTAAAAATGTTAAAGCGATTGTGCTCCAAAATATTGGAAGCTATTTAGTATTTGGAACGGATAACATTATCATTTCATCATTTGTAAGTGTTGCTGCAGTAGGTCTTTATTCGAATTATTATATGTTAATCGAAATTTGTAGGACTTTTATTAATCAGGTTTTTAATAATATATACCATAGTGTAGGGAACCTGGTGGCTAAAGAAAACATGCAGAAAGTGTATTCTATTTACAAAACATATAGATTTATTAATTTCTGGCTCTACTCACTTTTTTCAATAATTTTAATGATAATGTTAGAGCCTTTCATTAGCCTTTGGATTGGGAAAGAGTATCTCATGGATAAGGGTTTGTTGGTTGTATTAATGATTACTTTTTATGAAAGAGGCATGCGGAATTCTATCCATACTTTGAAAACGACCTCTGGTATTTTTCATGAAGATCGTTACGTACCGTTATTTCAAGCTGCGGTTAATTTAGTCATATCAATAGTTTTAGTTCAGAAGATGGGTATTATAGGTGTGTTTATTGGGACTCTTGTAAGTGCTTTAGTTGTTCCATTTTGGACAACTCCATATTTAGTATATAGAAAGGTTTTTAATAAGCCAGTTTCAAATTATTTTGGGATGTATACTCTTTATTTAGTGATTGGAATGGGGACATATATAGCAACGAGTCTTTTAAGTAATTTAATAATAATTGATGACATCTTTTCGTTAATATTAAAAGCAACTGTTTGTTTGCTTGTTCCGAATATTATTTACGTGGTTATTTTTCATAGAACAACTGAATTTCAGTATTTATTGGGGATAATTTCAGCCTTACTGTCAAGATTTCCAAAAGTGTCTAATAAACTAAGTAAAAAAGTGGATGTCTAATGTACTTTAAATAAAGCCCGAATAATGGAGAATGTAATCGCAGTTATTCGGGGTTTTTTATCAAAAGAATTCTACCTTTTTGAAATGGTTACGTTCATATTAATACTAGCAGAGTGAGTAATCAAAATTGAATTTTTATTAATTACTCTAATGTTAGGGAATAAAATATCTGAACTATCTGAAACACAGAATGTTTGGGGTTCTAGTGTTTCCAAATTGTGATTAATAATTACTGAGTAACCACCGCTGTCTGGTTGTAGTGTCACGCTAGTTTTAAATGTGTCTTCAATATTATATCCAACATATACTCCCGGATCTTCATTTGGTAAAGTGAAATTGTTGAATTTATTCCCTGCTGAAATAAATTTAATCATTGGTTTAATAAAATTATAATATTTGAGATTTAATGGGGAAGAACCATTATATTTTAAAGTATTGTCTTTCAAAAATAAGGTAAAGGTTGTCGATACGACTGGTTTGTCATGGTGGATGAGGTAAGCAAAATTTGAATTATTAATTTCGATACTGCATCTGTTCAACTTAATGATTCCACTTGGTTGGTTAAAGTCTGTTCCGAATTGATAAATTAATGTGTTTGAAAGTAACTCACAATTTTCTAAAACTGTTGTCGCTGGAAAGCCAGCAGTATTTATATTCCCTACTTTAATTACAGTATCAACCAATTTTGAATTTGAAATGATTACTGTTCTATCTTTTGTACCAAAAATAAGATTGATCATGATGCTATTGGTAAATTCACAATTATTGATTTCAACTTTCTCGCTCTTATTTGTTCCGTTATGAGTTTGGATTGTCAGCCTTAGGTTATTATAGGAGCATCCAAATTGTTTATTTACCCTAATAGTAAAGTCTCTAGCCATTGTTGAATCAAAAATACAGTCCTCTATTTTATAAGCAGTAATTGATGGAGTCTCAGATATATTTGAATACTTAATTCGATTATTTTTGAAAACATTGTTAATATTGCTTAGCCCCATATTTATATTTGTGACATCTACGAGATTATTAGCTATTACATTTATTTGGTAGGAATTGTTGGAAAAGAAGGATAGGTTGCCTCCTTGAATACTATTCTCTACAATATTTACATAAGCATTTCCAAAGTTTGAACTCATCAAGCCAATACTTGTAGTACAGTTATATATGACATTTCCTTTAACATTTGCGTACAACAAGCTATAAAGGTTGATACCTATTGAATCCATATTGTAAATATGATTATTTTCAATTTGAATGGAATAACACCCTGCCAAAATACCATGGTTACTTCCGTAAATCAGGTTATTTCTAATAACGCAGTTATCACCATAGGAATCTTCTTGGTTGATTGCATATCTTGTGGGGTCACTAAAAATTGGCTTACCATCTAAGAAGCTATTGGAGCCTTTACCATTATCCCTAATTACATTATGTTCCACTATATTATAGCTTCCACCGAGTGATATTCCACCTCTATGGCCATTGAATATTTCATTATTGGCAACGACATTGTGATGAGGTAGTAATCCAAACTTTAGAGTGATTTGTAAGTTTTTTAAGGGATTGGTTTCCTTAGAAAATAGAAATCTAATTTTTTTAGCACCTTTTGGAATGGAAATATCAGAGTAAATTTTCCTCTTTTTTAATACACCTATAAAACTATTGTCTGCTTTATAAAAGAAGACATCAACGTCTCTATTAACTAAAGTGGTTAATCTTGAGTAGCCAGCTCCAGCAATCAAAAACGAAGAAAACTCAGCGTCAGTGGGGATAGAGATAAATCCAGATGCCAGTGTATTGGTTGATGGGATCACTAGACCTGATGAATAATTTAACGAATTTAATGTGAGATTTAAATTAAACTCGGCTAATTCTCGAATGGCTGAACTGGAAAAGGTAATATTATCTCCCATATAATCTCTAACAATACAGTTTTTGATAGAGCTATACCTCGTACTTTTTTGAAATACAACTCCGTATGTGTGCTCCATTTTTCTTTCATTTGCATTCGAAAAACTTCGGTCATCCCTACAGCCAATAAGTGTTCCCCCTTTTAAATGAGAATTTGTGACGTTTGCAAACACGATGCTATTTCCTTTGAAGTTATAATAATCTGTCGTTATTCGGGTATCAAATGGTGACTTTCGATCAGAGTCATATATTACTTTTAATGTAGCACCGTTTAAGTCAAAGGTCATATGGTTCACCAATTTGATTTCTCTTGGGTAACATATCGCATAATCCCCTACGGGAAGAACAATCGAAGTAAAACCATTTGAACTAGCGTATTGGATTGCGTTGTTTATTCCTTGGATATTGGTGTCCGCTTTTACATAATCTGCAGTCGTATACGGCTTTGATGGTAAACCTTGCTTGATGTTCCATCTATCAAGCTCAATATGATACAAGAATGAACACTCCCTTTTTAATTATTATATTTGTTAACCCTAGTGGGAAAATCATCTTAATTGGATGATGTGATTCCCCCCCATTTACTATATGGCTTGTTTCAATACTTTGATTGGACTGGACACTCGAAGATAAAAGACATTGCCACGGTGTTCTTAATTAAGTACAACGTGTGCTATAATAGGAATTCTAGAACTGTAATGAAATAAATAGGTTAATCAGTAATTCGAAGGAGGATGGACATTTTCTTTATCCGGATACTATTAAGAACCGCTCCACTATTCTTCATGGTCTTAATATGGTTGCAGTCGAGCTATTTTAATCCTGAGGCGGTCGCAGAGCTTTCCTATAAAATAAATAGGGGGGTACTTTTGCTACTTGGGGTGAGTTTTGAGCTGGCACATTTTTTTGAATTTGGTTTACTTTATCTTTTTATTTTTCTGGCATTCCTTAGTTTTGAGAAGGTGGGAAAGTGGAAGAATCGTTTGGCTGTAATGATTGCTTTACTGTATAGCTTGCTTGATGAAGTTCATCAAATCTTCGTTCCGTTTCGGTCATTTTCATTAGATGACCTTTTGAAGGATGCGATTGGAATTTTCTGCATCTGGTGGATTATTAGCAAAAATTATTTCTACAAGAAAGACTCCTTGATTGGTGAACTTTTACATAAAGTAACCCAACTATCTAAGAAGGATAAAACCGGAGTACCACTATAAGTGGTACATACCAAATAAAAATTATTGAAGACCGATTCTGTTGGTCTTTTTTTTCATAGTTAGATGGAAATACTCGAAAGCGTTTTTTTATGTCAATAATTAACGAAATCCAACCAGACTATCAATCAAGCTATTTATGATAAAATAACAGATAGATTTTAGAAATCCGGCTTGAGGCTTGGGAGGTTCAAAATATGTCCGTTCGATTCATTATTGGGCGATCAGGGAGCGGTAAGACTGAAAAATGCCTAAACGAAATGAGAGGTAAGCTCGCCGAGAATCCTGGTGGCAATCCGATCATTTACTTAGTGCCGGAGCAGATGACTTTCTTGTCAGAACAACGGCTGGCCACAACACCGCAGCTTGGTGGAATGATTCGCGCCCAAGTATATAGTTTTACTCGTTTGGCTTGGCGTGTCCTTCAAGAAACTGGCGGTATTAATCGCTATCACTTAAGTAGTACTGGAATCAGCATGCTGATTCGGAAAATTATTGAAGATCAAAAGGATGGACTTTCCCTTTTTAAAAGGGCTGCTGATAAAAATGGCTTTATTGAGCAAATGGAGCAATTGTTAACGGAATTTAAGCGTTATTGCGTTCATCCACAAGAACTGGCCACTAAATCAGAAGACTTAGAGGGTCAAAAATCGCTACAGGATAAGTTAGCCGACCTGGAATTAATTTATCAGCATTTTGAAGAAGCACTATCCGGAAAATACATTGATTCTGAAGATTATTTTCGCCTGTTAGCTGAGAAGGCTGGCTTGTCTTTATTTTTAAAAGAAGCGGAAGTATATATAGATGGTTTTTTCAGCTTTACACCGATTGAGTATATGGTGATTCAACAATTAATGAAGCACTGTAAGCGGGTAACGATTTGTTTAACCTTAGATCAACTGTTTACCGAAGCGACTCCTGAGGAGCTTCATTTGTTTCGGATGACTGGAGATACTTGCCAAACTTTGTACGATATTGTTAAAGCTGAGGGTGTATCTTTGGAAAAGCCTGAAGTGTTAACGGAGTCATTGCGGTATCAACATGATTCGTTTTTGCATCTGGAAAAATATTTTGATTTGTTGCCTGTTCAGGAATATGCAGGTGACACGGCGATCCATATTGCTCAGGCTGTGAATCGAAGAGCTGAAATTGAGGGAATTGCAC
Source organism: uncultured Bacillus sp. (assembly GCA_937894355.1). Taxonomy (GTDB): domain Bacteria; phylum Bacillota; class Bacilli; order Bacillales; family Cytobacillaceae; genus Bacillus_BU. The sequence goes on along the minus strand of CALCRD010000262.1, from coordinate 5,674 downwards.
AGAAAATGATTAGTCTTGTTCGGGAAAAGGGTTATCACTACCGAGAAATTGCTGTTTTATCACGGAACAGTCATGAATATCGTGACCTGGTGGAGGCAATATTTGAAGATTACGGAATTCCGTATTATGTCGATCAAAAATCGTCGATGCAGCATCATCCATTGATAGAATTGTTGCGTTCAGGTTTGGAAATTATTAATGGGAATTGGCGTTATGAACCGATTTTTCGGGCAGTAAAAACGGAGCTAATGTTACCATTCGAACTGAATCCAAACAAGCTTCGTGACAAAATGGATAAATTAGAAAATTTCGTGCTAGCCTACGGGATTCAAGGTGATAAATGGACACGAAAACAGCCTTTGGTTTATCGCAGAATGAGAGGTTTAGAGTTAGAAAACCTGCCGCAAACAGATGCCGAGAAACGGATTGAGGATGAATTGAATGAGTTAAGGGCGATGATTACTACACCGCTTATGCGCTTAACCCGAAGATTCAAAAAGGCGGGAACTGGCCTAGAATTGTGCGAGGCAGTTTATTTATTTTTAGAAGAATTAGAGATTCCTCGAAAGCTCGAGAAGTGGAAGCAGTTTGAAGAGGAGAAGGGCAATCTGATTAAGGCCCGCGAGCATGACCAGGTTTGGAATGCTGTGATTGAATTGCTCGATCAATTTGTGGAAATGCTTGGTGAGGAAAAGCTGGCCGTTAAACAATTTGCGGCAATAATTGAATCTGGAATTGAATCGTTGCGCTTTTCGCTTGTACCCCCGGCAATGGATCAAGTAGTTGTCGCCGACCTAGAGAAGTCGCGCCTTGAAGAAATCAAAGTGGCGTTTGTCATTGGTTTAAATGAAGGTGTTATGCCGGCAAAGCTGAATGATGAAGGAATATTAGCTGATGAGGATCGGGAGGCTCTGCTAGCAAACGGTGTGAAAATTGCTCCGTCCAGTCGGACGAGATTGCTTGATGAGAACTTTCTGGCTTATAAAACGTTTACCTTACCCTCGGAGCAGCTGTTCTTAAGTTATCCATTAGCTAATGAGGAAGGAAAGGCGTTAATCCCTTCTTCGTATATCAAAAAAATGCATGAGCTGTTTCCTAATGTTCACGAGCATCTTTTTGTTGCTGATTTAGCGGAATTGTCTAAGGACGATCAGCTTGACTATATATGTAATGAAAGTACAACGCTAGCCTATTTGACGGCACAGCTTCAGTTAAAGAAACAGAATTACCCGATTTACGATTTTTGGTGGGATGTCTATAACTATTATTTGGAAAGTGATAAATGGCGGAGCACGACTCAAAATGTCTTGTCCAGTCTTTTTTATGAAAATAAAACAGACAGGCTCCCCGAGCAAGTTAGTCAAGAACTGTATGGAGATTTAATTCAAGCTAGTGTGTCCCGAATGGAAATGTTTCATAGTTGTCCATTTTCTCATTTTGCGCACCATGGCTTAAAGCTTCGCGACCGGCAAATTTTCCGGTTAGAAGCACCCGATATTGGGGAGTTGTTCCATGCTGCATTAAAGCAAATTTCTGATACAGTCAACGAACAAAATTGGTCATGGGCTCAAATGACCAAAGCTCAATGTGAAAAACTAGCGGTGGAAGCAGTGGAAATATTGGCACCAAGACTGCAAAATGAAATCTTGCTTAGCTCGAATCGCCATATTTATTTGCAACGAAAATTCGAAAAAATTATTAGTCGAGCCGCGTTTGTTCTGAGTGAGCACGCCAAGATGAGCGGATTTTCTCCAGTTGGTTTAGAACTGGGATTTGGACCAAAGGCAGAGCTCCCGCCGATTAGTTTTGGATTGAAAAACGGGACGAAGATGGAGTTAGTTGGCCGAATTGACCGCGTTGATAAAGCGGAGGATGGCGACAATGTTTTTTTACGAGTAATTGATTATAAATCAAGTGAACGCGATTTGAATTTGAGTGAAATGTATTATGGACTATCGCTACAAATGCTAACCTATTTAGATATTATTATTACTCATTCTAAGGAATTGGTTGGAACGGAAGCATCTCCGGCAGGGGTATTGTATTTCCATGTTCATAACCCGATGATCCAAACTAAGAAAATGCTTTCGCTTGATGAAATTGAGCAGGAAATCTTTAAAAAATTCAAGATGAATGGCTTGATTCTGGGTGAACAAAATGTAATTCAATTGATGGATCAAACACTAGAAACTGGAGATTCACAAATGATTCCCGCGGGAATTAATAAGGACGGAAGCTTAAAGAAACGTTCAAAGGTTGTTTCTCGGGATGAATTTGAAAGATTCACTAATTATGTGCGCAACACTTATGTGAAATCAGGGAATTTAATGTTAGATGGTGCTGTGGAAATTTCTCCTTATAAAATAAAGAATAAGACAGCCTGCACCTTTTGTTCGTTTAAATCGATTTGTCAGTTTGATTCTCAAGTGAAAAGCAACGAATATCGCAATTTACCGATTCTTTCTAAGGAAGAAATTCTCGAATCGATTCAAAAGGAGGAGAAGTCACATGATTCAATCAACCATCCCTCCGAAACCTGATCAGGTAACTTGGACAGATGATCAGTGGAAAGCTATATATGCGAAAAACCAAGATATCCTGGTGGCTGCTGCGGCCGGGTCCGGGAAGACGGCTGTGTTAGTTGAGCGGATGATTCAAAGAATTTTGGCCAAAGAAGATCCGGTTAATGTGGATGAACTCTTAGTGGTGACCTTTACCAATGCATCAGCGGCTGAAATGAGGCATCGAATTGGTGAAGCTTTGGAAAAGGCGATTCAAGAAAATCCGAAATCGATAAATTTGCGAAAACAATTAACATTATTAAATCGGGCGGCCATTTCAACCCTGCATTCTTTTTGTTTAGATGTGATTAGGAAGTACTATTATTTAATCGATATTGATCCGAGCTTTCGGATTGCCAATGAAACAGAAGTTCAATTACTCCGCGATGAAGTACTTGATGAGTTATTTGAAGAAGAATACGCCAATAGTGACAATGAGGCTTTTTTTGCATTAGTTGATTCTTATACCAATGATCGAAATGATGCTGCGCTCCAAAAAATTATTCGTGATGTTTATGATTTTGCTATGGCAAATTCCTCACCTAGTGAATACTTAAATTCAATGGTGGCTATGTATGATGTAGGTGATTCTGCACAAATAATTGAACTTCCTTTTGCGAAGATGTTGCTTGATGATATCGAATTACAGTTCCAGGGGACGAAGCAATTGCTTGAACAGGGTCTTTCCATTACTAAGTTACCAGGAGGACCAGCGCCTCGAGCGGAAAACTTCCTTGGAGATCTTCAGTTTGTCGAAGAGCTATTAAGAGCGAAAAATGAATCTTGGGATTCGCTTTATTCGTTGATACAAACCATACCATTTTCGCGGGCAAAGACATGTAAAGGTGATGAGTATGACCCGGAATTAATGGAAGCGGCTCAAGATTTACGTAAAAGAGCGAAAAAAATATTAACAGATTTACAAACTGAACTATTTTCGCGAAAGCCGCAAAGCTTTTTAAACGATATGAAAGAATTAAAGGTTCATATAGAAACAATGGTCGGACTTGTGCTTGCTTTTTCCAGTCGCTTTTCGGCGCTGAAGCGAGAAAAGGGTCTTGTTGATTTTGCTGATTTAGAGCATTATTGCTTGGAAATTTTGACGGGAAGTTTTGCTGAAGATGGGTCGCGGATTGCCTCGTCTGCTGCTTTAATGTACCAAAATCGCTTTAAAGAAGTGCTTGTTGATGAATATCAGGATACCAATATGGTACAAGAAGCCATCTTGCAGCTAGTGAAAAAGGGAGACGAGCAAACAGGGAATTTGTTCATGGTTGGCGATGTCAAGCAATCGATTTATCGATTTAGGTTAGCGGAGCCAAATTTATTCCTGGGTAAGTATCAGCGCTTTTCCGTTGATGGCAATGGAGCGGGCTTAAGAATTGACCTATCGCAAAACTTTCGCAGCCGTCAGGAAGTACTATTTGGAACCAATTATTTATTTAAACAACTAATGGGAGTAACGGTCGGGGAAATTGATTACGATGAAGCCGCCGAATTGAAACTTGGAGCAAATTATCCTAGTGAGCAAGAGCATCCTGTTGAACTGATATTAATTGATCAAGCAAAAAATGACGATCCTTCCGAAGCGGAAACTAGTTTTGAATCAACAGAGGAAGCATCTGAAGAAGCAGCTTTGTTTGATCGGAACGACCTTGAACAATCACAGCTAGAAGCTAGAATGATTGCTGGAAAGATTAAAGAAATCATTACCGAGCGGAAGCCTGTTTATTATCCAAAGACGAAATCAGAACAACCAATCATGTACCGTGACATCGTGATTTTAATGCGTTCGATGACCTGGGCACCGCAAATGCTCGAGGAATTAAAACAGCATGGAATTCCAGTCTACGCCAATCTGTCTACAGGTTATTTTGAAGCGACTGAAGTAGCTATTATGCTTTCATTATTAAAAATAATCGACAACCCGTACCAAGATATTCCGTTGGCAGCTGTTTTACGCTCACCAATCGTTGGCTTAACAGAAGCTGAGCTGGCACAAATTCGAATAAATCAAAAAGCTGGAACGTTCTTTGAAGCTTTGGCCAGCTTTTGTCAGCAAAAGCCTCCCAGCCATCTACAAGAATTATCGGAAAAAGTTCGTCCGTTTTTTGAGAGTTTGGCAGACTGGAGAACAAGAGCGCGACAAGGAGCATTATCAGGGTTTATTTGGCAGCTGTTGCGGGAAACTAGATTTTATGAAATTGTCGGAGGTATGCCAGGAGGTAAGCAACGTCAAGCTAATTTACGGGCATTGTTTGACCGGGCACGAGCTTATGAAGCGACATCGTTTCGGGGATTATTTCGCTTTTTACGATTTATTGACCGGATGAGAGAACGCGGCGATGACCTTGGTGCAGCACGTGCTCTTGGGGAGCAAGAGGATGTTGTAAGAATTATGACGGTTCATAGCTCTAAAGGTTTGGAGTTCCCTGTTGTGTTTATGGCCGGTTTAAATCGCAAATTTAATATGTTGGATACAATAAAACCTTATATGCTAGATAAAGAGTTTGGTTTTGCAGCCAAATACGTGAACGCGGAAAAACGAATTTCTTATCCGTCATTGCCACAACTGGCATTTAAGCGGAAGAAGAAGATGGAAATGTTGGCTGAGGAGATGCGGGTCCTCTATGTTGCCTTAACTAGGGCAAAGGAAAAGCTTTATTTGCTTGCTACAGTAAAGGACTTGCAAAAATCCAAGGACAAATGGTCTCGTCAGAAAGATTGCCTTGAGTGGCTGTTACCTGAGTATGACCGTGCCTCAGGTGCGACCTTCTTAGATTGGATTGGTCCAGCACTCGTTCGTCATCGTGATTGTGAAATTCTGTCTCAGGCTGATGCCGATGTGTCAGGACTCCTATCAGATGGGATTCGGAACCATAGCTCTCGTTGGAAAGTGAGTCGGTTCTCTGCTGATGAGGTTGCCTCTTTTGAAAAAACAAAGGAGGAAGGAACGCTTGCATTGATGGACTTTGTGGAGCAAGGAATTCCTGTCCCCGTTTCAACAGATGCAAAAATAATCGTCAAAGAACAGCTGTCATGGAAATATGAAAATAGTGAAGCCGCCGTGCACCGTTCAAAGCAATCGGTGTCTGAAATCAAACGACAACAAG
>CALCRD010000261.1 GCA_937894355.1 uncultured Bacillus sp. | reverse complement strand
GGTAATACCAAAATTGAGTGGGCAGAAAAAACTTGGAATCCAATAACAGGCTGTACCAAAATATCTGATGGCTGTCGAAACTGTTATGCTGCCACTTTTGCCAAAAGGCTAAAAGCGATGCATAATCCAAGATATAAAAATGGGTTTAATGTAACAGTTCATGAGGATTTGATTACACTACCCTTAAAATGGAAATTGCCAAGAAAGATATTCGTAAATTCAATGTCAGATTTATTTCACGAAAGTGTTAAAGATGATACTATACTTAGTGTTTTTAAAACAATGAATGAAGCTTCATGGCATACCTCTCAGGTGTTAACAAAAAGAACCAAACGTCTTGAAGATTTAGCTGAGCGGATTGTATGGACAGATAATATTTGGATGGGTGTTACTATAGAGAGCAAGGACTATTTATATAGGGTTGAACAACTAAAAAACACAAGTGCTAAAATAAAATTTGTTTCAGCCGAACCTTTGTTGACAAGCTTGAAAGATATAGATCTAACTAATGTTGATTGGGTAATTGTGGGAGGAGAATCAGGCCCTCATAGTCGCCCGATGGAAAAAACTTGGGTCATTGAGTTGAGAGATAAGGCAAAAACCGCAAATGTCCCTTTTTTCTTTAAGCAATGGGGCGGTACAAATAAAAAGAAAAACGGAAGATTACTGGACGGTCGTATTTATGATGAGTATCCTGACATTTGATATTGAGTGAGGTTTTTAGTTTAGGTTAACTATAACACATACTTAGCAAGTCATCTTATTGATAAACAGTAATGAAAAGTAAATAACGAAAGTGGTGATAGCTATGGAATCTTTCGACTCAACAAAAAGAAGCTTATTTGAAATATTAAAAGATGTGCATAGCGGCAAAATTCAATTGCCGGATTTCCAGAGAGGCTGGGTTTGGGATGATAACCGGATTAAAGGGATTATTGCCAGTGTGGCTAAATCGTTTCCGATTGGTGCCATTATGCTATTGGAGACGGGAAACGAGAATGTTAGATTTAAAACAAAACCAGTTGAAGGAGTTAAGCTTGATACGGAAGTTAAACCGGAGTTATTAATCCTTGACGGCCAGCAACGTATTACTTCGCTTTATCAAACAATTATTACCAATGAGATTGTTAATACTCGAAATGAAAAAAACTATGAGATAAAACGTTGGTATTATGTCGATATGGTTAAGGCAATGGATAATAATTATGATCTTGAAGAAGCAATTATTTCTCTTAATGAAAACAAACAGATTACCACGAATTTCGGCCGGGAAATTGAGCTTGATTTGTCCGAAAAAGAATTTGAATATAGGAATTTAATGTATCCCGTTTGCATGATAGATGATTATAGTACATGGAGAAAAGGATTCAATAAATATTGGGAGTATTCTAGTGAGAAATTGGAGTTCTGGGATGAATTTGAGAGTAGAATCATCAATAATTTTAACCAGTATATGCTTCCGGTAATAATTATGAAAAAGGAAAACCCGAAAGAAGCAGTTTGCCAAGTCTTTGAGAAGGTTAATACTGGGGGAGTATCCCTTACGGTATTTGAATTGTTGACAGCAACTTTTGCTTCAGATGAGTTTGATTTAAAACAGGATTGGCAGGAGATTAAAGCTAAGTTTAAAGACTTTAAATTACTTGCCAATGTCAGTAATACTGATATTATCCAGTCTATCACCCTTTTGGCGACCTACAATAATAAAAAAACCAAGGCTAAAGAAAACGTACCAGAAGATGAATTGCCGGCAATTAATTGTAAGCGCAAAGACATGTTAAACTTGTCTCTCCAGGATTACCTGAAATACAGAGACCCGATTGTGCAGGGTTTTATCAAAGTTTCAAAGATACTTTTTGAAAACCACATTTTTACCGCTCGTGATCTACCGTATAATACTCAGTTAATCCCCATGGCGGCCATTTTAGCTGTTCTAGGCGATAAGGTAGATAATATTGGATATAAGAAGAAGTTGATGCACTGGTTCTGGTGTGGAGTTTTTGGAGAACTCTATGGCTCCGCTAATGAAACTCGCTACACCCTTGATTTACCACAGGTAGTCAACTGGATCGAAAACAATGGACCTGAACCGAAAACCATCTATGATGCTAACTTCTTCCCGTCACGCTTACATACACTAAGGACAAGAAATAGTGCAGCCTATAAAGGCGTATATGCATTACTAATGGATGATAAAACGAAAGACTGGCTTTCAGCTACTGGGATTGATTTTAGCACCTATTTTTCCGAGTCGATCGATATCCACCATATTTTCCCTGTAAACTGGTGCGAAAAGAAAGGGATTAACAAGAATGCTTATAACTGTATTATTAACAAAACTCCCTTGTCTGGGCGTACTAACCGTATAGTCAGTGGCGATGCTCCAAGTAGATATTTAAATAGGATTAAAAAACACTCTGGCGTTGG
>CALCRD010000260.1 GCA_937894355.1 uncultured Bacillus sp. | reverse complement strand
GATGCGCCCCTCGTGGCGCACGAACCGTCCCCACGTCCCTGCCAACGTTTATCCGCATCTAATTTGCCGGGAGGGAAGTTTTGAATACGTAGCTTACTTTGTCGTAGTCCATTTTTTCTTCGTAGAAACGGTGTGCGTCTTTACGTTGTAATCCAGAGGACAGGGCAACAGTTTCGTAGTTATTTATTCTTGCCCAATTATGAACGTATGTAAGTAATTTTTCTCCGAATCCTTTGGAGCGCTTGTTTTCGTCTGTTACCAAATCACAAACCCAAATATACCGTCCATAATATAGCGTCACCATAGGTTGGAACCCAACAACTGCCACAATCTCGCCTCCATCGAGTAAGGCAATCATTATGTAACCTTCTTTTTCTTGGGCTTCACGTACCAATTCCAAATAAATAGCTTCGTCAAGATGTGATCGTAAATACTGCATAATGGGAAAGGCTTCTAAAATTTCCGCTTCAGTTTTCAGTTCTTTAATCGTTAAATCACTCATAAATACCCACCTTTTAAATTTCATAGAAAAACATATTACAATTTTCTTAATCTTGACCTAGTTTCAGTATTTTTCACAATATTTAGTTTTATATTACCATAAATGACAGATTTTAGAAAAAACTCCTTTCGTAAGGCACTGAAAAAAAAGGACGCACGAACCGTCCCCCTGTCACTAATTATTCAATTTGTCGTTCTATTCAATTTGTCCGTTTTAATATTATTATATGAATACTAATTTCATTTTCGTACCAAGAGGAACAGATAGGCATTTTCTTTTAGGGGTTGATCATTATGAGGTCGGTTTACAGGCGATGGTCCCAGTACCCATACCCAGGAGAAGCTGCACCACCAAAAGGTTCTTCTGGACCAGGATACTGGCCGATGTTTTTTATTAAAAGGAGCCCCAATAATGAATTCTATGACCCCTTTCAGCAACGAATTAATTGGCGCATCAAAGATCCCAATCAGATTGAATGGACTACAGAGCTAGCCTTTGTTGAAAAAACCTTAAACTCGATAACTCCTCAACAAATTGAACTGGCACGCTTTTGGGGCACAGCTGAATTTACCAAGCGCATCGATCCGTTAATTTTCAATTTCGCAGAAAAATATCAGAAAGGATCACCTAGTACAGCAAGGATTTTAGCCAATTTTCACGCTGCAATTAATGACATTATCGTAATCACGTGGTATTTAAAGTATTTGTGGGATGTTGCTCGTCCAAATCAGTATGACCCAAATTTACGAAAAATTTTGTCCACCCCTCTTTTTCCGTCCTACCCTTCAGCTCACGCTTCGATTGCGGGTTGTGCTGAAGTAATATTGAGCTATTTCTTTCCACCGGAATCAGCTGGAATAAAAAGAATTATGGAAGATGCTGCTCTTTCTCGATTATATGCTGGCGTTCATTATAATATTGATAATCAAGAAGGCTTAATTTTAGGTAGGCAATTGGGCGAGATAGTCGTAAAGGTTTTAAAGGCTCAAAACGTTTAAGATTAATGGCCAGGTGCAAATCACCTGTTTTTAGGCAGCAAGGAGACATGAGAACCGTCCCCTTGCACCGTCTTTTTTAAAATCCTTGTTTTTCTAACCATTCGTATAATTTTTTTTCACGGGATAGTTTTTTCTCTTCATCTCCTGTATATTTACCCAATAGCAGTTCATCATGGATATTACCATCAATAAGGAAAATGATTCGGTCTGCTCTTGCTGCAACTTTCGCATCATGTGAAACTATAATAACTGTTGTACCATCTGCATTTACATTATTGATAATGTCCATTACTTCTTTTGTAGTACTACTGTTTAACGCTCCCGTTGGTTCATCCCCAAATAAAATATTCGGTGAATTAATCAATGCCCTACAGATTGAAGCCCGCTGAAGCTGCCCGCCTGACACCTGTTTAATATCGTGGGCAGCCACTGCAGAAATTCCCGTTTTCTCCATCAAAGCGTCAGCATTTTGATTTACCTGTTCCCTGGACAAGATATTTGCCTTAAATCCCGGAAGTACAATATTATCCCGAATCGATAAATTTCTTAATAGATAGGTATGTTGAAAAATAAATCCCATCTGGTTTAGTCTGATTTTACTCATCTTATCATCATCAAGCTTAACAATATCCCTGCCATTAAACAGCACATCACCGGAAGTAGGTCTGTCCATTCCACTTATCCCATAAAGCAAGGTTGATTTTCCAGACCCGGATTGTCCCATAATTGCTAGGAATTCACCTTCTGCAACATTAAGATTTATATTATTTAACACTGGTGTGTCTTTAAAGCTTTTGGATAAATTCTTTACCTCTAAAATAATTTTCATATTGCACCTCCTCGTTATTTATTAATAAAAGAAATGATATTGTATTTTTTTATTGTTCTTACCACTACCCATGTTACGAACTGAATCAGCACAATCATAAACAAAGGACAGATGAGATATTCAATTATAGGATTTGAAATAAGCTCCACCCTCTTAACTCCAATTCCAGCAATACTCAAGGCAGCATTAACAATCTTTTCTCCTAAGACATCCGTTGAGATTATTCCAACTAAAATGCCGGTTACCGACACAATTCCTATTTTCATCATGTATTGCTGAATTATATCTCGCTCAGAAAATCCTCCAGCTTTTAGAATGGCAATTTCCGATAAATCCTTTGCCAACCTCATCTTCAAAAACAAAACTGTAATAAGCATTGCCAAACAAGCTCCAATCATGGCAATTGCCAATACTATCGTCCTAAGTTGTTTTACAACTCCACCTAAAGTCTGGTTGATAAATTCCTTCATCGGGTCCACCGATACTCCCGAACCAAGGACTTCAGACCATTCCTCCGCCATTTTTTCCACTTCTGCATGATCATTTAGATTAACTGAAAATGTATATTTTTCAGCCTCAAGTCCTAAAAATCCATATTTTGACTTTGCCGTATATCCACCACTGGTAACATCCTGATAAATTCCAGAGATACCAAATTCCTGATTTTTATCATCAAAGAAAAGGACCATTTTATCACCAGCTTTTTTGCCAATTTTATCAGCGTTAAGATAGGAAATAGCAATTTCATTTCCCTTTGCTGGAGCTCTCCCACTAAGATACTGCAACTCATTACCTGCGTTATCCCCACTATCTATATGCAGATTCATGAGCTCATCTTCAGCATCCGATGCCTGAACAGTAACCCTTCGATATTCAAAATAGTTTTCTATTGCAGTGTCCTTTTCCAAAACCCTTTTCACATTTTCGTAGCCTGCTTCAAGCTTTTCTCCATTTTCCACTTCAATCAGGATATCCTCTAAAGAACTTCCCATATATGTATTGAACTACCCGCCACTTAACACCCTTACGGGTTGTTTGAAGTGGGGGATTC
>CALCRD010000259.1 GCA_937894355.1 uncultured Bacillus sp. | reverse complement strand
GAATGGTTTTCACTAAATAACAGCTCTTCTTCGCCCATTACATCGATAAACACTCTGCCGCTGCCCAATTTTAATGCAGCCTCAAGCGAATCAGCCAGCCGGGAAGCAATGCCGTCCTTTACAACGATTCGGTCAATCACGACCTCAATCGAATGTTTTTTATTTTTATCAAGCTCGATATCATCACCTAGGTCATACATTTCTCCATCAATTCTTGCCCGCACATATCCCTGCTTTTTAATATCCTCTAGCGTTTTTACCTGGGCGCCCTTTTTTCCAGACACAATTGGCGCAAGAATTTGTAGCTTCGTACGCTCTGGATATTCAAGAATCCTATCGACCATTTGTTGGATAGTTTGTGAGGTGATCTCAATATTATGAACCGGACAGGTTGGATGCCCTACCCGGGCATATAATAATCGTAAATAGTCGTAAATTTCCGTTACTGTCCCCACCGTTGAACGAGGATTTTTACTCGTCGTCTTCTGGTCAATCGAAATTGCTGGTGATAATCCTTCAATTAAATCAACATCCGGTTTGTCCATTTGCCCGAGAAATTGGCGAGCATAAGCAGATAGAGATTCTACATAGCGCCGCTGTCCTTCTGCATAAATCGTATCAAAAGCCAAAGAAGACTTACCAGAGCCGGAAAGTCCTGTTAGGACAACAAGCTTATCTCTCGGAATCGTTACATCAATATTTTTTAAATTATTCGCTCTGGCCCCTTTTACAATCAGTTTATCCATTGCCATGTAGCTGTCATCCTTCCGCTTTCAACTCTAATATCAAATCACGAAGCTCAGCAGCACGTTCGAAATTAAGCGATTTAGCTGCTTGCTTCATTTCTTTTTCCATATTACTAATTAACTTTTCTCTTTCCTTTTTGGTCAACTCACCATACGCAACTGAGGCTGTATAACCTTCCCCATCTTCGGCTGCATGTGTCGCCTTAATTGCCCCGCGGATATCCTTTTGAATCGTTTTCGGAGTTACTCCATGTTTCAGGTTATACTCCTCTTGAATCTCACGACGGCGCTTCGTTTCTCTGATGGCAACCTCCATCGAATTAGTTATTCGATCGGCATACATAATGACATGACCATTGGAATTTCGCGATGCCCTCCCAATCGTCTGGATCAGTGAACGTTCCGAACGAAGGAAACCTTCCTTATCGGCATCAAGAATAGCCACAAGCGAAACCTCAGGAATATCCAGACCCTCTCTTAACAAGTTAATTCCGATAAGTACATCATATTTCCCCATCCGTAACTCGCGAATAATCTCAATTCTTTCGAGCGTCTTAACCTCTGAGTGTAGATACTGGACTTTAATCCCAATTTCTTTTAAATAATCAGTCAAATCCTCTGACATTTTCTTGGTAAGCGTTGTGACCAACACCCGTTCATTTTTCTCCACTCGCTCATTAATTTCGGCAATTAAATCATCAATTTGACCTTCAATTGGTCGGACTTCTAATGTCGGGTCAAGGAGGCCAGTCGGACGAATAATTTGCTCGATCATCTCTGGCGTATGCTCAATCTCATAAGGTCCTGGAGTAGCCGAAACATAAACAATTTGATTGACATGCTCCTCAAACTCAGCAAAGGTTAACGGCCGGTTATCAAGTGCAGATGGCAACCGGAAGCCATGATCAACTAGAACCTGTTTTCGAGCTTTGTCTCCATTAAACATTCCGCGAATTTGCGGTAAAGTGACATGTGACTCATCAATAACAATTAACAAATCCTTTGGGAAATAATCTATTAGCGTATACGGAGTTGAACCTGGTGGTCTGAGGGTTAAGTGCCGGGAATAGTTTTCAATTCCTGAACAGAATCCCATTTCAGCCATCATTTCCAAATCATAACGAGTCCGTTGCTCCAGGCGTTGTGCTTCAAGCAACTTATTATTTTCGCGAAGAACGGCAAGCCGCTCCTCTAGTTCTTTTTCGATATTTTGAATCGCTACTAGCAGTTTTTCCTCACGGGTAACGAAGTGGGAAGCTGGGAAAATAGCGACATGTTCTCGTTCAGCGATGATTTCACCGGTTAACGAATCAACTTCACGAATTCGATCGATTTCATCACCAAAAAATTCCACTCTAATACAATGCTCATCTCGAGAGGCCGGAAAAATTTCCACCACATCTCCACGGACCCGAAAAGTCCCCCGCTTAAAGTCAATATCGTTGCGGGTATATTGGACATCAACCAGGCGATGTAGCAATTTATTTCGGTCAATCTCCATCCCGGTGCGAATAGAAACAACCAAATCACGATATTCCTCTGGTGACCCCAAACCATAAATGCAGGAAACAGAAGCGATGATGATAACATCCTTGCGTTCGAACAATGATGACGTCGCTGAGTGTCGCAATTTATCAATTTCATCATTGATGGAGGCATCCTTTTCAATGAATGTATCGGTTGAAGGCACATAGGCTTCCGGTTGATAATAATCATAGTAACTTACAAAATATTCAACCGCATTATTAGGAAAGAATTCCTTAAACTCGCTATACAGCTGGCCTGCGAGTGTCTTATTGTGAGCAATAATCAAAGTTGGTCGATTGACCTCCTTGATTACATTGGATATTGTAAAAGTCTTCCCAGTTCCGGTTGCTCCCAACAATGTCTGATGGCGTTTCCCAGAATTGAGCCCTTCAACAATTTTAGCGATAGCCACTGGTTGATCGCCATCGGGTGAATACTTTGAGACTAGTTCAAACTGGTCTTTCATTGAAATGCCACCTCTTTTTTTAAAAAAAATCATTTCGAACTATTTTATGTAGGTAAATCTGTAATAGCTTTGTTAATCAGCTCATTTTATTGGTCTATGTCATTTATATTTCACCTTAAACCTTACTATCCATTCTACCACAAATGACCGAAAACAAACCAACAATAAGCGAACAAGTATTCGAAAATTTTATTTTGCCCTTTTGCGAAAATGCAGAAGCAGGTGAGTCCATATAAAACACAAAAAAACCACAACAATTCTTGGCTGCGGTTGATTCTATTTACCTATTTTTTTCAAACCATCATTAGCCTAGAAATCAAATCAGGCCTTTTTGCTCGTTTTTTCAAGCATTCTTGCACTATACCAAAATCCAACCGTCAATGAAAAAGCATCGACAACAATCAACAGCAACGAATCTGTATACCCCTTATAAACAGAGGCAGCAATGAGCGCTACAGCGAGTATTAACCCAATAACACGGTTATAAGTAACCCGGGAAAATAAAGTAGCTACGATGCCCGGAAGTAATAACGCGCACAAATATTTCATACCCACAGTAACACCTTCTTTTAAAAAAATGGTGAAACTCCTAAAAAATGGACGTCCCCTGATATATTAAGAATACATCGGAAACAACGGAATTGCAAAGACAAAACTAAAGATTTTCCTCGATTATTCCGAGTTTTCTTATATGAATTATAAATTTACTATTGATTTGTTAGATTCTTCCCTTTATAATCAAATCAACAACACAATTACAAACTACTAATTTTTAAGCTTTGGTTAATATTCAATACTGTTTTTGTACACATTGTTGATTGGAGTGGAAGGCACGAAGACTCCTGCAGGAGCACGAGCTGAGT
>CALCRD010000258.1 GCA_937894355.1 uncultured Bacillus sp. | reverse complement strand
AGAATGGGCTAAACGGAGTACATCATCAAAGTTTTCTTGAATAACCTTTATGTTAGTCCGTCCACGAAGTAACTTTTCTAGGTCAGGAAAATCACTTGGTTTTTGAATGGTGTATAGTTTGGCATCGGCTATATCACGCAGTCTTGGAGCAAAACGAAATCCTAACAAATGGCTTAAACCAAAAACTTGATCTGTATAACCAGCCGTATCAGTATAGTGTTCCACAATATTTAATTCTGTTTCATGATGAAGTAACCCATCGATGACATGTACGGCATCTCTTGCATTTGTATTAATGACTTTCGTATAAAAAGACGAAAATTGATCACTTGTAAACCGATAAATGGTTGCCCCTTTCCCTGTGCCGTAGTGAGGATTTGCTTCGGCATGCAACGATGAAACACCAACTTGTACTCGCATTCCGTCAGATGAAGACGTGGTGCCATCACCCCAGTAAGAGGCTAAAGCAAGCTTGTGTTGGAAATTTACCAAAGTTGCCTGTGCTCGATTTATAGCATCATCATATAAGCGCCATTGTGCGGCATTAGCCATCTGGTGATATGTAACTCCAGGTGTGTAGCATCCGCCATTTTAGTCAATCCGATATTCGTTCCCATTGCCATGAGCGCAGCCATCAAAATAACCTTTTCCTCTCCTTTTGGAGGCCGATTGGTGGAAGCATGTATTAACATTTCGTCAAATCCTGTCCAGTGCGCTACCTCCATTAGAAGGTCAGTAAGCTTAATTCTTGGAAGCATATTATATAAGGATAAACTGAAGGTTCGTGCATCTTCTGGGGTCTCCTTTTCCAAACGATCTACTCTAAGTTTTGCTTTTTCGATATTTACACCTTCAAGACTATCAAGGTTATTTGAAATCCATGTTAAGCGCTGCGCTAGAGCCCATCTTCTTTCCTCAAGGTACTGCTCTGCTGATGAACGAACTGCCAATCTAGTTTCTTTAAGATTGGTTGTTGTCCATTCATCTTTAGGAACAAGGTACTCCTCAAAGTCTTTATGGAGCCTACTACCGACTACAGATACGTCCCCTGAACGAATATGATTTTTTAATTCCGTCAGGGCAGCCATTTCATAATAATGTCGATTAATTGTTCCTTCCTCATCGTACACATGCTTTTCCCATCGTTTTGGTACGAAATCTAATGGAGCTCCATCTGGTATTTTCCTTTTTCCGGATTCATTCATCTCGTTCAATGTTTTTAATGCACGTAATAATGGTTCAGCTGCATTTGTAGAACGAAATTCTAATGATTTAAGAAGAGTAGGGGTATACTTTCTCAGATAAGCAAATCGATTCTCTAGCAAATCAAGGTAATCATAATCCATTGGTCGGGCTAATTTTTTTGCCTCTTCAACTGAGGTAACGATTTTATCCCAAGGCATTACCTTTTCAATGGCGCTAAATGGATCAAGTCCTTCATCTCGTGCTTGAATAAGCGCAGCCCCAATATCTGCAAAATGAACAACCTTTTCGTTAACTGCTTTTCCATTTTCCTTTTGCATTTCCTCTTGTGTTTTGCGACCTTTCGATTGTAAAATCATCATTTGTCGATCATGAATTTCAATTGCTTGGTCAATTAAATCCTGACTTAGTGTTATTAGGTATGCTACAAGAATGGCATATTTCTTATTTTCTTTAAATCTACGAAATGAATGGGGTTCATAACGTGCCCCAATACGAGATAATTGAAGCAACCGGTTAGGATGAACTTCATTTAAGTTTATTGGAAGTTTCAACTCTCGAATATATTCTAATCGCTCTATTACTTTAAGAAAGGCGTCTGGTGATGACTGGCCTGGAAGTTCTCTTAACCATGCCAATGGGGTTTTCCTGCTTTCCACAAAGGGATCTATAAGTTTATCCAATTTATGTTTTTGCCACAGTGAAAGAGTGGCAGTTAATGATTTAAAAATCTTTTCCTCTGCTCTCCGACGGGTTTCCCACACAAGTCGCTCTATTGTAGTCATTCCAGGAAGGATTATTTTTCGATTCCTAAGTTCTTCTTGAACAGTTCGAAGTAGATACATTGAATTACCATTTTGAAGAGCATGTTCCAAAAGATACTGAGCTAACTCTCGATATGTACTTACAGAAAAATTCTGGTATCCATATACCTGTCGAATTTCTTCCATATGTTCATGCTTGGTTGGGTCACGTTGGGCATATAAAGAAAAAGAATCGGGATTAGCATTTATTTGTTTTGCTATATATTGGATTACATAATCTGGTATAGGTTCAACATCTGAAAGAGACCAACCGGGATAGCGCAATACACATAATTGGACAGCAAACCCTAAACGATTATGATCTCTTCTGTGTCGTTTAATAATTTCCATATCAAATTGCGAAAAAGTATAATAGGTTTCTAGTTCCTGTTTACTCATTTCATCCGGTATCTTTACAAATTCTGCTCTTTGATCTGCTGTAAGTAATTCTTTCCCTCTTGATGCCATTTCCTCCCCATCCTTTCGTAAACAAAGACTTACTTCTTTTCTAAATATCGATAAACAGTTGTTCGGGAAACTCCCCACATTTGAGCAATATCAGTAATGGGCGTCCCATTTGCCACCAATGTCTTCAACATTTCTAATTCCTTTTTATCTAACTTCTCCGGTCTTCCACCTAAACGCCCCCTGGCTCTTGCAGCAGCACGACCAGCTGCCGAACGTTCTTGAATAAGATTTCGTTCGAACTCGGCAAAGGCTGCGAATAAGTGAAACATCAACTGCCCCGTTGCACTAGCCTTGTCCATCGTAATGTTTTCCTGTAGGCTATGGAAACTAATACCTCGATCATTCAGGTCATTTACAATTTTAATTAAATGTTGCATATTTCTCCCTAATCGATCCAAACGCCAAACTACTATCGTATCACCAGATCGCACAAATCGAAGAGCGTCTTCTAATCCTTGACGTTTATCTTTGGTACCACTAATTTTATCTGTAAATATTTCTTCACATCCATGT
This sequence comes from uncultured Bacillus sp., assembly GCA_937894355.1. Lineage (GTDB taxonomy): Bacteria > Bacillota > Bacilli > Bacillales > Cytobacillaceae > Bacillus_BU. Next base: position 1,393 of record CALCRD010000258.1, on the reverse strand, counting down.
TCCTTAAGAGCATCCAATTGTAAATCAAGATTTTGAATTCCGGTTGAAACACGAGCATATCCTACCTTCATTTACTCCATCCTTTACTTTTGAATTTTTCCATTTTATTGTATCATAACTTAAAATGATAGAAATAACTGAACATAGATTTATTAACAGGGTTTATGAACAACTATTGAAGGCATAAAGGCAGAAAACTAGTTTAATTACTACGTGTTCATTTATTGATGAGTTTTGGAACATGGAAGCTAAATGGCTTAGTGACAGGGTTCCTGCTGTAGACCGCAAAGTAAACTTGGAGAAATAATAAAACCCTATTATAGTATAAATTAACCATTTTAAGTATTTTTTAATATTAAAAGGTATATTTTGGTACAATATTCAATAGTTAAAAGATTACAAAAGCAAGAGGAGGGGATATGTTGTGAAGGAGATTTTCAAGAAGTTGGTTGTTACTTTTACAGTTGGGGCGTTAGTATTAAGTGGTAGTTTAACAGTTTTACCAAAAGCACAAGCAGAAGAATCTAATGTAGATAGTGAAGTAGTGTGGGAGGATACATATGATACAAATCCAAATGCACCAGAGCGCTATGCTTCTGATATGTACAATGCTGAGTACATTGAACTACAGTCAAAAATTAACTATGAGCGTTCTATGAACCCTACTTATGTAGGTGAACAGCCGGAAATTACTCCTTACGGGGTTAAGTCAAAAGCGTTAGTAAAAGTAGCTCAACTATTAAAAGCAGGTGGCGATGAGGTTATTGATGCAGCTAGGGCTTTCAATATTATTGATGCAGCTACTGCTAGAACGTTTAAAAGTAACAGTAAAAAGATAGGTAATTTTATAACAAAGTTTGAAAATTACGGGGATGAAGCGGCGAATGCAGTCCGCAAACAATTGCCACAGTGGTTTAAAGATAATACAAGAGTGAGTAAAGGTGTAGCTGAAAACATTTCAATCGCAGTTAGTTGGGCGATTCGTGGAGCAGACTGGTTATTCTTCTAGGAGGGGTAAAATGGCAAGTGAAACAGTAACAGACTGGCTAACAAAAAATAAGGTCAGCGATGAAGATATCAACTTTATTGAAACTGTTTTAACTTTTACATCAACAGGAACAAAACTTACTGACAAACAAGAATTAATTAATACAAAGCTTCAAACGTTGTTTCCAAATAAAAAGGTTAAAATTAAATCTGATTTAACATATCAGGAGTTTGTACAGATTTTAAATAATAATGATATAAAAGTTAATGCTGATGAATTGCTTAATAAGTATCGGTCACAAGGTATATGTGTAGATCTTTGTAATAAGTGGCTAACGCAGGGAAGATAATATGAGTTATATAAGAAGAGGAAGGCTTTCTCTTTTTTATTATTGACTGTTTTCTA
>CALCRD010000257.1 GCA_937894355.1 uncultured Bacillus sp. | reverse complement strand
CAAGGAATTGAAGTGATTCTGCTTCAGAACTCCATGGACTCATTCCCTTTATTTCGGCAAGAACCATTTCCCCGCCTTCGACCGATTTTTCTTCTAAATACCAGTTCAGACGAATTCCTGCAAACAAAGTGGTAAACATCTCATTGATTTCTTCAAAAAAATTCCCAGTAACACTTCTGATAAAGCACAAATCAATAAAAGTCTCATTGTTCATGAAGAATCACACCTTTCGCTTTTGATCCCGTTTGTAAACGTAAAAAGCAGTCGGGAACAGCAAGGCAATAATGATGCAAGAAATGAGGGCATTAGCATAATTTTGATAAAAATATTGATGGACCATATATTGAGTAAAAATAATGTTGAGCATTAAAATTCCACAAAGGATAACAACACTAACATAACTAGGCTTCATAACGCTTCACCTTCACGGCGTAAACCGCTCCTTTTTCCACTTTCACTTGAATTTCTGGAAGCGGACGACGAGGAGGTCCAGCTGTAGGCGCACCGGTTTGAACATCAAATTTACCGTGATGGCATGGACAAACCATTTCACTTTCTTCCTTCACCCAAAAAACTGGACAGCGCAGATGGGTACAGGCATTTTGATAGGCTACATATTTTTTGTCTGACAAGCGAATTAAAATAGCATCATCATGTTCCCCGGGAAATTTAAAATTCACGGATTCACCAATTGCCAGTGAGTTAACATCCGTAATCAATTTTTGGGGATACTCCTTTTCACCAAGACTTGTTAACTCTTTGGCAGCGATTGCCCCCCATGGAATCGAGGCTACCGCAAATACCCCTGCCGCTCCAACTAGCGTTTTCATGAACCCGCGACGATCTAACTTTCGTTCTTTGTTTCGATCGATGTTATGAGTGTAATTATCCTCGTTAAATGGGATTTTATTATTATTTGACAAGGTACTCCCTCCTAAAACAGCTTGGTAATTCCCTGTAAAATTCCAGGAAGATTCACACGAACATTGGTCTCATTTTCAAGATATGGTGAACTTGTTACCCATTTGCCATTATCCAGATTGAATGCTTTTTGTTTGGTTTCAATTTCTTCATCCGTTAACCATTGAAGGGTATTAGTCGGACAGACACTATCACACATCGGTGGAATTCCATCTTTACTGCGATCAATACAAAGGTCACACTTATACATTAAGTTTTCTTCGTGATCAAATTTCGGAATCCCATATGGACAGGCGATTGTACAGTTTTGACAACCGATACATTTTTCAACAAGTGCCGAAAGAACTGCACCTGTTTCATGGATTTGAATCGCTTGAGCCGGACAGCTTCTAGCACATGCCGGATTTACACAGTGCAGGCACATTAGCGGCATCGTTTGCCGATTCACAAGTGGATTAACATCATAAACATAATTTCGATTTCGCTGTTCATGACCGCCACACTGTGTACATGCAGCCAAACAAGAGCGGCAACCGATACAATTATCCAATTCGATATAAAGTCTCTTTTTCATCTATCACACCTCCCTTATTGCTATTTTTTCGATTTGGGCTGCGCACACTTTAAATTCTGGCATTTTTGATATCGGATCAAGCGCTGGAATCGTTAATAGATTGATTGATTGTTCATGACCAAAATGATAAGGTACGAAAACCGTATCATTGCGAATTGCCTCGGTGATTTTCACCTTGTAGTTCGCCTCACCACGACGAGTATAAAGTCGAACGATTTCTTCATGTTCGATGCCGTATTTTGCTGCCAACTCAGGGTGTACCTCTACAAACGGTTCAGGACACATGTCACGTAAAAACGGGATTCTTCTAGTCTGGTTACCGGATAAATAATGGTAAACGACTCTGCCCGTAGTTAATCTGAGCGGATATTGTTGATCAGGCTCTTCGGCAGGCGGTCTATAAGGTAGGGCACAAATTTTTGCCTTTCCGTCTGGGTGATAGAACTTTTTATCTAGGAACATATGTGGTGTCCCTTTGGCTGCTTCATCTTTACAAGGCCAAAACACACCATCTTGGGCTTCAATTTTATCCCAGGTGGCACCGAAGTAATCGGCATAGCCACCTTTAGAAGCTAAACGGAATTCATCAGCGACATCCTTGGCTGTTTTTAAATGAGAGAAATATTTGCCTCTTCCTAGGCGTTCAGAAAGTTCAACTTGAATTTGCCAATCAGGCTTCGATTCTCCAACAGGCTCTTGGGCTTTGTTTATTTTAATAATCCGTCCTTCTAGGTTTGTAACGGTTCCTTCGTCTTCAGACCAAGTCACCGTGGGCAGTACCACATCAGCAAATTCGGCTGATTCTGATAGATAGAAATCGACACAAACCATGAAGTCTAGGTTTTTCATTTGTTCACGCACATAATTTAAGTTCGGGGCAGACACAGCTGGATTTGAACATAACAAGTACAAGCCACGAATTGTTTTTTGTTCCATTAACTCAAACATTTCATAGGCTGACACACCTGGTTGTGGCATTTCTTCCGGGGTGATCCCCCAAACCTGACATACTTCTTCAACATGCTTTGGATTGGTGAGTTTCCGATAACCTGGGAGAAGATCTGATTTCTGCCCATGCTCCCGACCACCTTGGCCATTTCCTTGTCCGGTAAAAGTAGCAACACCTGCTTTCGGACGACCAATTTTACCGGTAACCAAAGCAAGGTTCGTGTACCCAGACACATTGTCAACGCCTTTATGCTGCTGTTCAATTCCGCGAGCAAACATCACGATAGCATTAGGTGCCTTTCCATATATTTCTGCGGCACGAATGATTTTTTCAGCAGCAACACCTGTAAGCTCACTGGTATATTCCGGTGTAAATTGCTTTACAAGTTCTTTTGTTTCGGCAAAACCGTTTGTATGATGTTTCACAAAATCATCGTCAGCGTAGCCATTTTGGATGAGCAGATTTAAGATTCCGTTTGCCAGCGCTAGGTCAGTCCCTGGTTTTAAATCTAAGTAGACATCAGCACGTCTGGCAATTGGTGTTTCCCGTGGGTCGGCAACGATTAAGTAACCGCCCCGCTCTTGAACAGCCCAAACACGGAACATTGAAGTTGGATGACACTCCGCTGTATTACTTCCAGCAATAAACAAGCAATCCGTTTCATGGAGGTCTGTCCAGGGAAGCGTTGAACCACGATCGACCCCAAAGCTTCTTAGAAAACCTCCAGCCGCACTGGACATACAGAAGCGACCATTATAGTCGATGTAGCGTGTTTGCAATCCGACACGAGCAAATTTTCCAGTTAAGTAGCATTTTTCGTTGGTCATCGAAACGCCACTAAAGACACTTAATGTATCCTTGCCATACTCCTCTTGTAGCACTTGAAATCTTTTGGCGATTAAATCATAAGCTTCTTCCCAAGTTGCTTCACGGAATCCCGCCTTTGTTCCTTTGAGAGCAGCGTTGTCACGAATTAAAGGTTTTATAATTCTGTCATCGTGATTTGTTTGTTGATAAGCCGTTACTCCTTTAGGACACATCTTTCCAACTGTTACCGGCCAATCGTACCTGGGCTCGACCCCGATGATTTTATTTGTTGCTTTATCTACACGTAAATTCATCCCGCACTGCATACCACAATAGCTACAGTGGGTTTTCACTAGCTTCTCCCCTGGGTGAATTACGTTTTCAATTTCTTTAAAAAACTTATCCCTTTGCATTTTGGTTTGCCTCCTTCACCTTCACCTCATGGGTAGGAATTCCTGAAAACTGCGAGATTCGATACTTGCGACGACATGGTAAACAAAGCTCTGCTAAATGAGCTCCTTCTGTCGTTTTAAATTCTATTTGATTCATTCCTAACACTTGAATAACATCTTGAAATTGTTCATTGGAAACAAACTCGTCTCCACAAACCTGGCAGTTTTTCATTTTTTGGTCTCCATAATGTTCGCGATAATTTCGCGCCAGCACACTCATCGGCCGAAACGGGATATGGGCAAGCTTGCCGAACGGCAGATAAATCAATGTAATAATGACCGAAAATTGGTGAATAAGGGACATGATCGGCTGACCCCATCCATGAAGGAATACATTCATAAATGTTAATGCCAATCCGGTTATACTAATAAAAAGCAGCAGATATAACGGTAAGAAGTCATAGATGAAGTTTTGTTCCGCTCGAGCTTGCATATTTTTTAAGCGGCGATAAAGAGCCATCGATACTCCAGCAATCACCATCATCGCTGAAAAATTCAAGGCATTATAAGACAAGAAGCCAATTAGACCGTCCGCTTTGATGGTCATAACATCCAGCCCCATCGCCACAATCGTATAATAACCGTTCTCTCCCATCGTGAAGTACATCCAGCCAAATACAAGCGGAAAAGTTACTAAGCAAGAAAGAACACAGCCCCAGCCAATTAATACATGCTG
>CALCRD010000256.1 GCA_937894355.1 uncultured Bacillus sp. | reverse complement strand
AAAAAAACCTCGCAAACGAGATGAAAAACGGAAGAGGAGATTTCGATGAAAAATCTAATGAAATTTGGCTTGTTTTTTTTAATAATAGCGGTGTTGGTAGTGAATCTTAGCGGATGTGGTAGCGAATCTACATCTGCTGACGGGAAGGCGAAGAAGCCGACTGTGAAGATTGGCTACCTACCGATTACGCATGCTGTTCCTTTGTTTATTGAAAGGGAAGAAGAGAAGTATCAAGATTTCAATTTGGAGTTGGTTAAATTTGGCTCGTGGCCAGAGTTGGTGGATGCGTTGAATACTGGTCGAATTGATGGTGCTTCCATGTTGGTTACCTTGGCAATGAAGGCAAAGGAGCAGGGGATTGATTTAAAGGCTGTTGCTTTAGGGCACCGCGATGGTAATGTATTGGTAACTGCTAAAAACATTAATGGTGTTAAAGATTTGAAGGGCAAAAATTTTGCTATTCCGCATAAATTTTCTACTCATAATATTTTGTTGTACCAAATGTTGAAACAGAATGGCCTAAAGTACAGCGATATTAATCCGATTGAGCTGCCGCCGGCGGAAATGCCAGCCGCTTTAGCTGAAGGGCGAATTTCTGGATATGTGGTGGCTGAGCCGTTCGGGGCTGTTTCCGTGGCGATTGACAAAGGAAAAGTGCTCTATCAGGATAATCAGATTTGGGAGAATTCGATCGATTGCACGTTGGTGCTTAGGGGCGATTTTATTAAAAAACAACGAGCCAACGCCCAAGAATTGGTGACAAACTATGTTGAGGCTGGCCAGCTGGCGGAGCAAAAGGACGATCACACCCATGAAGTGTCGGCGAAATACATGAAGGTCAAGGAAGAGGTGTTGGGGCTTTCCTTCAAGTGGATTAGTTATGACGATTTGAAAATTAACGAGACCGACTATAAGCGTTTGACTGAGAGTTTGAAGGAGATGGGGCTGCAGGAGCATCCGCCAGCTTTCGCGGACTTTGTGGATAATTCTTTAATCGAAAAAGCGAAGTGATAATATGACGAGAACAAGAAAAACGATAAACGCCTTAATTGGCTTCACCATCTTAATTGTCGTCTGGCAATTGATTATTATTATCGGAAAATATGAAACGGCACTGTTCCCAACTCCGCTGCAGGTAGGGGAGGGGCTGGTGTCGCTGATCGAGGACGGGACGCTGTTTGTGCATTTGCAGGTGAGTTTAATTCGGTTTGGCATCGGTTACCTTTCCGCCGTTGTGGCCGCGATTATTCTCGGATTGATTTTGGGCCGATTGCCAGCCGTTTGGGGAGTCATCGACCCAATTGTGCAAGTATTGCGGCCGGTGTCACCGATTGCTTGGTCACCGTTCATTGTCCTGTGGTTTGGCATTGGCGACATTCCCGCGATTGTGATTATTTTTATTGCCGCATTTTTCCCAGTGCTGCTTTCTACTGTTTCGGCTGTGCGAAAGGTCGATAATATCTATCTAAAGGTTTCGCAGAATTTCGAAATTAGCAAGCTGCAACTTTTGCGAAAAATAATCTTTCCAGCAGCATTTCCGTATATTGCCAATGGCCTGCATATTGCCGTTGGCACAGCATGGATTTTCCTTGTTGCCGGTGAAATGGTCGGCACCCAATCTGGACTCGGCTACCTAATCGTCGATTCCCGGAACGCCATGCGGCTTGATCTCGTCATGGCCGGCATTCTATTAATTGGCATTGCCGGGCTCTTGCTCGATAAAGCCGTGGGAATATTCGAAATGTGGATTAATCGAATTTGGGGGCGGGCTGGAAGTTAGCTGGTTTTATCTATGTAGATAAACGGATAAGCAGAAAAGCAGAACACTCAGCAGTCATTCTAAATGTAGAAGAACAGGTAAGCAGAAAGGCTGAAAACTCAGCGGTGATTCTAAAATAGGTAATCTAGGGGTTTGAGAGTGAGCAGAGTCCCGTACTGGAAATTCCCTAATCGGAATGATCGGATTCCCACTGAATAAAAAAATTTATCTAAACACTAAAACAATAGATTAATTTACAAAAAAATACACACTCTAAACTATCGGAGGTGTATTAATGAAAAATAGGCAATTCCTTTTGATTCTTATGTTGGTAGTCCCGTGGTTAACGGTCCCGTTTTTAGGTCGAGATGCCCTGAAAAAATTCCTTCCTAACGCCATATTTATTACAATCCTAAATAAACTATTAAATGTATACGGAGTTGAACACAAATGGTGGCGGCACTATAGAGGGATTGGTCCATTTGTTAGCATAGACTTTGTACTCTTAGGCCCATACTTTGTAACCAGCATGTGGGTGCTAAAACTGGCCTATGGACAATTTTGGAAATATTTTATTACGAATAAGATAATCCATATTTCGTTTATCTTCGTGGGGCTAAAATTTTTACAAAAAGTAAAGCTCTTTTCCCTAATAAAAATAACAAAGCTACAATATTTTCTCATCCATATCACCAGAGGCTTAATACTATATTTATTCCAAGTTATTTACGATAAACTGCAAAAACCAAAATTGCCAATCGTCCCAAGGAGCCAATAATAAGATCATGGGGACGGTTCTCGTGTCCCAAGTTCTCAGGGAATATCCTTGTGTTTTTTTAAAAATGGAGTCAGCTATTCCCGGCAAATCACGGGTTTTTCCAACATTCAAAACCCGTGATTCCCATTCCACTAGCTAAACCCCAGCGCTATTTAAGCTTTGTCAATAGACTCTGCAGATTCCATTTGGCTCAGCAGCCGTTCCCCCAGGATTATTAGTAATTAACCGTCCATTACTCATCTTCCAACACTTTACCATCACAAATAAAGACCTCAAATTTAAATTATTTAAGGCTGAGTTAATATTGGCTGTTGATATCCTTTTCAGTCGCTGCGCTTTCCGCGGGCGGTAGCGGTGAAAGCATTCTAGGGTCGACTTACTCCACCTGGCCTGTTCACCCCCAGCAGGAGTCTCGCATATCCGCTCCAATCCACTAAGTTCGAAAAATCAACACACTAAGTTAGAAAAATCAACATTGAACTGTAAAAACGGTCTTAAATAACCTTCTTGCCAGCAAGCCTAACAACCATCACAGAGAAAAAATATGTTCCAAAGCTTAGCGCGGTGTCCCATCCAGGCCGATCAGTCCGCACAATATCACCATATTTTAAACTCAAATCATACACAATAAACAAACCTGTCAATAAAAAATACCACATTTGCTCAACTTCCATCGTCCTAAACCAAGCACTCATCGAGCCAAAAACCAGCGCTGTCAAAGTATTAATCGCCGACCCGTCACGGTGTAGCCTTTCTATCCATTCAATATGAAAGGAGCGAATCTCCAGAATTCCATACAAAAAAACATTTAGCGGGATAAAAACCCCATAAAAGATCGTCAACAGACTAAAAAATGTCAGCCATTTATGTTGAGTTTTGGTCATCCGTTGCCACCAAAGCTTACAGGCCGGAAAATAAAAACTGAGCGTAACAAAGGTAATCCAGGGATTCCACCAAGTGGTCTTGAAAATCCCCCAATCTGTAAACAGCCACTCGATTGCTGAAAAAACCGCTGCCATGGCAACGCTCCAAGACCAACGAAGCCCCAGAGCAATATACAAAATAGCGAAGGCCGGCAAAACACAGCCATTAGCCAAAGCACCAAGGTGACTATCATAATTCCCGTCAATAAACCCGGGATGGTACTTATAACCTTTGCCCCAGACATATACCAAATAATCGAAAAACAGGGTAAGCCCGGAAACAGCGAAATAGAATCCCAGCACGTACCAAGTCCTCATTTTCTGGTAACTAATCAATAAAGCAAAACCACCAATAAGTATCAATAGGGTATAAGCCCAAGCCCCAACGCCCATAAAAATTCCCCCCCAAAGCTATATGTTTTATCATCAGTAACAATAAGGGAATTTATTCCTAGGCAAATAAAAATAGCGACCCATTTCCACCAGGTCGCCGCCGTTATTTCCGAGCCAATCTAATTAAGTTATCAATGCTTAGCTAAGTCTACTGTCCACCCCAAAGCCTTCAGCAAACCCTAGACTTTACGACTAGGCAAAAGCATCCCCTAACCCTTAACTCCCTTCCCCTTAAACAACCCTTTACGAACAAACGGAATCACCCAGCTATCAAACCCGAACCTTCCCGCGTTGTAGCCCGCCACCAATATAATCACTCCAAAGAAAATATCCGATGGATTATGCGACACTGTACCTGCCAGCATAAATGAAAAATTCATCACCAACCCGAAAAACATTGCCGCCGTCGTCAAACACCCCAAAATCAGACCGACGCCAATCAAAAACTCCCCAAGCGGAACAATAAAATTAACGACCTCAACATGAGCCAAAGCAAAATTATCCAAAAAAGAGACATACCAGCCGTACACTAAACCACCATCTGGCCCCTTTACCGGATTCGCCACCGCATTTCGCAAATACCCCGTAGCATCAAACCCGTCCGCCAACTTATGCCATCCAGCCATCATCCAGGCATAACCAAGATACACCCGCATAACAGCCAACAAACCAGCCGCAAACTTACTCTCCCTCAAAAAACCAACCATCAACTCCACCACCCCTAAAAAACTTAAACTCCATAATCCAGTATATTTACAACAGCTAGACCCTGACCGCACTCCCCATTTTTATTTTTGGAAAAAGGTCATGCGTGGGTCATAGGTGGGTCATGGGGACGGTTCGTGCGCCACGAGGGGCGCATCATATAGTGGGTGGGACTCCCACT
>CALCRD010000255.1 GCA_937894355.1 uncultured Bacillus sp. | reverse complement strand
TAATCCCCTGTATTTCATGTGAAGAAAACACTTATAACAGAACTTGTCGAACGGCGCCCGTTTGCGGAGGATGATTTTCTCATTTAATTGAAATTACACTCTATTAATTTAAAATAGAAAATGAAAAGATAATCTCTTATGAAAAAACTATTCTCGAACTAGCCTTTCAAAGATTATCTCATATGACGTTGGTTTGCCATGTCCATTATATTCCATTGGCAGAACCTGTACCAATCTCCAGCCTTCAGCAGCATAAGCATCAATGGTTTCTCTATGTGTTGGAGCAGAAAAAAATCCTCCTAACGAAGTCTCAACATATTTATATTCATACATTTAATTACACCTCTTTTGAAGACTAATATGAAACTAAAGGATAAAAAATTCTTAAAACTCTCGCAGCCATATATACTCCCAAATATAAGAGCCCAATTGCTTAACATTGAACATATGAAAGATTATCAATAATTGGGTCCTAGGTTAGCATTTTGCAAATTTATCTATTGTAATTTAGCTTTCTTTTCTTTTATCAAGAATGCTACCTATGATTAAAAATATAATGGCATTAATGACTAATAATCCACCAAAAGTAATGCCAGCCCCAGCACCTGCAATCCCATCTCCAACCTTTCGACCAATTATATTCATAGTAATAGCCATAACAAACGGGGAGCAAAAGATGAAAATTACGCCAGCGATTCTCCAACTTAATCGACCTTTTTTTGTTAAAAAATAGACAACGATATTCAATAGTATGAGAACTAAAATAAATATTTCTAAAGAATTCACCAAAAAACCTCCTTTGAAAGGAAAATATTACCTCCACAATATCATAAAACATTAATATTGGGGTGTTTTTTTACTAGCCTGAATCTTTCAGCATTACAAACCTTCCCTATTAAATAGCAATAAAATGAAAATAAGCGCTAATCCTTTAAGGGATAGCGCCCTTTAGTTGAGTAACAAGTCAATGAACTAATCTCAGTAACGTGTTTTACAGTTATGGTTGAAAAATGTCATCAACGGTTGTATTAAGAATATCTGCTATTTTAAATGCAAGTTGCAAGGTTGGATCATATCGATTATTTTCGATAGCATTAATTGTTTGTCTTGAAACATTGCATTTTTTTGCTAGTGCATCTTGCGTAAATCCATTCATTTTCCGGATTTCAAAGATTTTATTTCTCATTACTGCTTAACCGCCTGTTATAAAGCCAATAGTAAATAGAATAGCTACCAACTACAAGAAGTAAATAAAATAATTCTGGATATTTTAGCTCTAGTTCTACTTGATTCAAGTTAAAGAAATCAAATATAAAGTTAACGACATTCAATTATTACTGATATAAGCATTTGCAAATTTTATTAATTCTTCCTTAGATTGATTCCCTATCAATTCTAACTCAATGACATTGACATCATTTGTTTTAAAATTTAGTAATAAGCTATTTTCTTTATCACCCGCTGCAAACATCGCTACCGTGTTGTCGTTCAACTTAACATTTTCCCATCTACTTGAGAATGTACTCGACATACTGTCAACATTGCCAGTCAAATAATCTGTTGCCTCTTGATTTAAACTCTGAGTAACAACAACCCATTTATTATGTCTTTCATAAAAATCATGAAAAACATAATTGTAGCCAATAACCTTTTCCTCGCCACCGTTCTCTTGCATTGTACTATTCATAATTGTACCGATGGACCTTGTAGGAGTTAAAGTTTCTCCTGGTCTCAAAATGGGAAATGGAAATTCCTTTTGAGCATCATTCAAAGATACTGTACCTTTCATATTTAGTGATTTGCTTATTGTATTTTCGATAAGTTCCTTATAGGTAGGGCTGGGGCCGAAAAGAAATTCCTTTAATTGATCGGTTCGTGCATTTTCCCCGTTATCATCATCAATCGTTATTTTTATTTCATTCCATTCAATTGGCAATACAGCAGCACTAACAGGGACAATGATCAAAAATAATATTGTAGAACTTATGATATATGCTAATTTGGGACGGGAAAAAATCCTTTTATTTTTACTCTTTTTATATGAATACTTGTGCCATACTTGTTCAAAAGTAACCGTTGGATTAAAATTTTCCGCATTTTTTTGCAGATACTTTTTAACCTTCACATCGTTCATTTTCTCCATGGATTTTCCCTCCTTGATTTATGTAATAGCTTTTTTCTGGTAGTTGCCCTCGTAACTGTGTTAAAGCCCTATTTATCCTTGATTTACAAGTTCCAATTGGAATATCTAATACCAATGCAATTTCACTTAATTTCAGGTCTGCAAAATAATAAAGCACGATAACTTCTCTATTTTTAGCCGATAATAGATCAATTTCATTGCAAAGCTCTCGGTATTGTTCCCCCCGTAAAATTGAACGTTCAACTGTGTTATCTTCCGATGGTAGATCTGGAATTAATCCAATAAATTTTAGCCATTTTTGCCTGCGATACATATTACGAAACGTATTAACTGTAATTTTATATATCCAGGGTTTAATAGGCTTGGCTGAGTCAAATGAATGATATTTTTTAAATACTTTAATGAATGTTTCTTGCGTTACATCATCCGCAAGTGCTTCAGATTTCGTAAGTAGTAAAGCAGTCCTATACACATAAGGTGAATACTCAATGAAAATTCTATTTGCTTCTTCCTTGGTTATTTCAGCTGCCAAATTAGCTCCTCCTTCCTTTATGACTTCACCCTATATACACATTGAAATAAGAAAAGGTTCGTTTTAATGATGAAATTTATTTTTCTTGGATATGACACTATTTTCACAAGGAAAAGGCTTGTTTTCTTCAAAGGTTTTGTACCGCAATCTAGCCCATTACATAAAGAAAGAGCACAATTCATGCTGCTGAATCGCACCCGTTTATTGAATACTTGCTTATTCTCCTAAATTTGATAACCATTTACGCAATTTCGCTTTAGGGTAATATATCTTATCTTTTATAATAATATGTGGTATTTCTGGATGTTCCTGAGTTAAAAACTTTACATCTTCTTTCGATATCCCCATAAAATGATGTACATCATTTTCCTTTATCAATTCATGTTCATCATCTTCGTCAAAGATTTCACTAAGTCCTTTAGCATCCGGATTCTTAAAGTCTTTCAGTCCATTACCTATAAAATATCCTGCAACAGCAATTCCTAAAGCTATCCAAATAGAATCAAATTCCATGTTGATATCCCCCTAATTTTTATATAATGTTATTCTACTAAATGGCCCTTTACATAAGGAAAAGCGCAACTTTCACGCTGGAATTGCGCCCGATTCCGGAATAGCCAACTAACTATTTAATCTTTTCTTTAGTTCGTCTAACTCTTCCAATGCACCAGAAGCAGAATAAAATTTCATCTTATTCTCCAAAATTTCCTTTTCCTCTTCTAAACTCAATTCATTAATCGTCTTAGTCACATCTTTTAATGATTTTAGAGTTTCTGACTTATAAGCTGTTACTTCTTCAATTCGTTGATTAACGTAATCAAGAAACTTATCCGCCACTTTTTAACGCCTCCCCCTATGTAAAATTATAACATTTTTACCAAGAAACCTGTCTTATTATTGAACTATTTGACCCCAACCTCCTGGATAGTTGCTATATCAAGGACATAAATTAATTTGTTTTCTATTGCAATTTTCGGAGTATCCCTATCATCTACAAGTTCATCCTCATCTAGTTGATCCCAATTAATTACGGAACATACTGAATCTAAGAACCAATTTTTATCTATTGGCAAGAAGAGATATTCGTTCCAAGTCAATTCTTTAGCATTAACCCAAACAAGGAGCGCATTTCCTAGCGAATGCGCCCGATCGGAAGAACGTTCCAAGATGTTATTAGTAAAAAAATCAAATTATTTTGATGAATAATTGACACTAGAAAGTATTGTATATAACATAAATACATCAAGATTATTTGATGAAGGAAAAGAGGGTAAATAATATGAAAAAAGAAATAGACTTAAACATTGATTTTCAAGACGTTTCATTGGATCGATTGTTTGAACAATATGAACAAAAGTTTAAAGCCCTCGCTGACAAAAGAAGACTACAGATTATGAATCTTCTTACGAAAAATGGGACTATGTGTGTTTGTGACTTAGCTCCCTTGGTCGATATGGCACAATCTAAATTATCTTATCATTTGAAGATTTTATTAGACGCAAACCTTATAAAAAAGGAAACAAAGGGAACTTGGAGTTACTACGAGTTGAATCAGGATGAGTTAAATCATATACTATCACATGAACTTTGCTGCGTTTTCAAGTCGACTTGTTGTTAATTTTTTAGAAATTAAATCAAATTTTTTTGATTAACGTAGGAGGTACATGATAGTGAAGGGAAAGTATGATTTGATAGAAGGACCTATTGCATCTACTTTGATGAAATTAACTTTGCCGATTATTGCAACGAATTTCATATCTACAACCTACGGGCTTGTTGATATGATCTGGGTTGGGAAATTGGGAAGCGGTTCAGTCGCGGCTATTGGGACAGCAATCTTTTTCGTGAACTTGGCATTTGCATTGTTTACGATGGTTTCCATCGGTACAGGCGTCAAAGTTGCACATAGCATTGGCGCTGGAAGAGAAGATCAAGCCAAAGTTTATATCCATAATGGATTAATGATGTCTTTGTTACTAGCTTTCATATATATGTTGTTTATTCTCCTGACAAGAAATCATTTAATAGGTTTTTTTGATTTAGGCAGAGACGAAATAGAAAAAGTTGCCTCACAGTTTCTCACCATATCGATTATTGGAACGATCTTTTCTTTTTTTAATATCTTACTCAGTACCGTTCTAACTTCAATGGGGAACAGTGGAAAACCTTTTCTCGTACAAACGGTTGGGTTCCTTGTAAACTTGATTCTTGACCCTTTATTCATTTTTGGATTGGGGAATTTTAAAGGATTAGGCGTATCAGGGGCGGCACTAGCTACTTTATCGGCAAATGTAGTTGTAACGTGTTTGTTTATCGGGCACATCAAAAACCTAGCTTTGTTCTCCAAACCGTTTATGTTCAATGTAGAACAAATGAAGGAAGTTCTTCGGATGGGAATACCGATCACGGTGCAGCGAGTTACCTTTACCGTAATTTCCATCATTATTGCTAAAATTATTGTCCAGTGGGGACCAAATGCTATTGCTGTCCAAAGAGTCGGGATTCAGATTGAGTCGATTTCTTATATGACAATTGGTGGTCTTCAAGGTGCCATTGCAGCATTCATTGGTCAAAATTTCGGAGCCCACAAACAAGACCGAATTAAAAAGGGGTATAACAATGCCTTATTCATCACATCGATTTTTGGAGTTTTGATTTCGTTTTTATTCATTTTACTTCCACGGCCAATTTTTTCATTATTCTTGTCGGATGAATCCAGCCTTTCTCTAGGCAGTGACTATATGAGAATTATTGGGTATTCCCAATTGTTTATGTGTTTGGAGCTTATGACAGTCGGTGCATTCAACGGAATTGGAAAAACCTATATTCCACCTATTTTCAGCATTATTTTAACAACATTGAGAATTCCAATGGCGATCATGCTTTCGGTTCCTTTTGGACTGAATGGTGTTTGGATGTCCATTGCATTAAGCAGTGTCCTAAAAGGGATCATTCTTGTTTTTTGGTTTAAGCGGACATTTGGAAAAATGAATCAAATGATAAAGGGATCAAGGTTACAGGATGAACTGAAAGAAGGTACATTGTAATGGGTATGTTGAATCGTGAATTATTACAACTCGTGATGGACAATCACTTATATAAAGATATTTGGCGGGGCAATTTTGGTTTAGAAAAAGAAAATAATCGAGTCGATGAGAATGGAAAACTAGCATTGACACCCCACCAAAAATCTTTTGGAATAAAAATGGAAAATCCGTATATTAAGACAGATTTTTCGGAAAGCCAAATCGAAATGATTACGCCTTCATTCGAAACGATTGATGAGACGTATCAATTTTTAGAAACGATCCATGATATTGTGACACTTGAGTTAAAAGATGAATATCTTTGGCCCAGCAGCAATCCACCTGCATTGCCTAATGATGAGGAAATCCCCATTGCTTTGATGAATGATCCAGAAGAAGATCATTATCGGGGCCAATTGGCCGAAAAATACGGCCGGAAAAGACAATTAATAAGCGGAATCCATTATAATTTTTCGTTCAATGAGGAGTTTTTAAAAAGGATATATAATGCTTTACATGTCAATAAAAGCTTTAAGGATTTTAAAGACAACACCTATTTAAGAGTAGCTCGAAACGTATTGAAATATCGTTGGTTGCTTATTTATTTGACCGGGGCTAGTCCTGTCTTTGATAAAACCTATATCGAAAAATGTGTTCAATCAAGCGAACACTTGGATGAAGAAAGCTACTTTTTCCCGAATATGTGTTCCTTGCGTAATAGTGTATGCGGCTACCGTAATGAAAAAATATTTTATACTTCTTATGATTCGGTTGAAGAGTATGTTCGAGACTTACAATCGTTGGTTAAATCCAAGGAATTATTGAGTGTGAGGGAGTATTATAGTCCTGTAAGAATAAAACCTGAAAAAGGGAAAGACCTGGTTCAAGCTTTGTTGCAGAATGGAATCGCCTATTTGGAATTGCGTATGATTGATTTAAACCCCCTTTATAAAATTGGGGTTAGCAAAGAATCGCTGAAATTTGTTCATTTATTTCTCCTATTTATGATGCTTATCGAAGACGGGCCTTTCGGAGAAAAGGAACAAAAAGTAGCTGCCCTTAATCATGATAGTCTAATCATGAATGGTTTACAGGGCAGGTTATTTGGTGAAGACCGTTATGTAACTTTAGAGGAAAAAGCCTTAGCTTTTTTTAAAGAGATGGAGCAAATGTTACAGGTATTGAAGCCTAGCGACGAGATATTCATACGCTTACTTAATCAAGAGAAACAAAAGCTAAAAAATCCGAAGCTCGGTTTTGCTGCTTTGGTTAAGTCTGAGATTCAAAAGTCCTCTTATCTTTCTTACCATATGGACAAAGCAAAGCAGTATGCCGAGGAAAGTAAGGAGAGTGGTTACCAATTTATTGGCTACGAGGACTTGGAGCTATCCACACAGCTATTGCTGAAAGCTGCGGTTAAACGAGGTATTTCGTTTGAATTTTTAGACCGTGAGGAGAATTTTATTCTGCTACAAAAAGGCAATCATAGAGAATACGTCAAGCAAGCAACGAAAACGTCCCTTGATTCATACAGCACGGTTTTAATGATGGAAAATAAGGTTGTCACCAAGAAGGTCCTTAAGCGACACGGCATTCGGGTGCCAGATGGAAGGGTTTATCGTGATCTTGACTCTGCACTGGCCGATTATGGGACTTATCGGAATAATCCCATCGTCATTAAGCCGAAGTCGACAAATTTTGGACTTGGCATTACCATTTTCGCCGGGGACTTTTCCCTTGAGGATTACCAAAAAGCTTTTGAGATGGCGTTTGAACACGACCAGACTGTTCTACTTGAAGAATTTATGACAGGAAAGGAATATCGTTTTTTAGTAATGGGCGATGAGGTCGTCGGGATTTTACACCGGGTACCCGCAAATGTTGTAGGGAATGGCATTCACACGATTGAACAGCTCGTCCAAGAAAAAAACAAGGACCCATTACGAGGAAAAGGTTATAAAACCCCTCTTGAACGAATTCAATTGGGTGAAGTGGAAAAGATGTTTTTGAAAAATCAATCGAAGCATATCACCGATATTCCGAGTACAGGCGAAATCGTATATTTACGGGAAAACTCAAATATCAGTACTGGTGGAGACAGCATTGATTTTACGGATGAAATTCCGGAAAGTTATAAAAAGATTGCCATTCAATCTGCTAAAGCTGCCGACGCTACGTTCTGTGGGGTGGATATGATGATCGATGACATTGAAAAAGAAGCGACTGACTCGAATTATAGTATCATCGAAATTAACTTTAATCCAGCTATCCATATTCATTGTTATCCCTACAAAGGACAAAATCGAAAGGCTGATGAAAAAATTCTCGATTTGTTGTTTGGAAAAATGCAATGATACGCTGATATTGAATAGGTCGTAAAAGGTTAATCTAAAAAAATGAATCCTTAGTAGAGGATTGATTTCTCTCTATTAAAATAAGGTAGTTAGTCTTTCACTAACTACCTCTAATAATGTTTTTATTTTAACAACAGCTGCTCCCATTTCCCAATAATACAAGCCCATTAGCCTCTTGATTGAATTCAAGGGTAAGTCCAGCAGTAAAAGATTCAATGTCAGGATCAATTGCAACTCGAATTTCATTAAATGGCCCTTAAATGAAAACAGACGCATTCCTGTAGAAATGCGCCCGTTCGTAACGGAATATGGTTACTGGAATAAACTGAATACCCAAACTATCAGATACATAGGAACTGCAACAATTATCATCCCAGCAATTAAATAGCCAATCGACTTTATAATAAATCGAAAGATATCATATATAGCACCTGCTAAGTCATCTGTAAATCCAAACACTAAAAGCTCCTCCTCCGATAAGCTATAACTTGTTAACTCAATATTAACATTATTTTCCTTTAGTATCATTAAAGGTTTTGCATCATAATCCAGATCATAAAATAAAAAAATAAGCGGAGGTTTTCCGGGTAAATGCAGAATGGCGCTCATTTTGGGGTAAATAAACGGAGGTTTTCCGGGTAACTCAAGAAAAAGCCTCCTTTTTCACATTTTTTTATCCAATAGACGGAATTTGTCCGTCTATGTTTTGGCTATTTTTGATGATTTTCACGTGTTAAGCGGAATTTTTCCGTTTATTTTTCAGAGCGAGTGCTTGGTGCTTGTTCTAATTAATCAGCCAACATACAAGTACGGATTACCAAGATTCCAGAATAATTTCCTCTCCATTAGATGGTCCAAAGATTGCGGAACATGCAGGGAACGAATTACCATCAGAATAAAGAAATAAGAAAAACCGGGCAAAAACCGCCCGGTCCTTTTTTGGTCTAGAGAATATCCGA
>CALCRD010000254.1 GCA_937894355.1 uncultured Bacillus sp. | reverse complement strand
CTTTAAAGTGGCGGGGGACAGTCCCCCGCCACGTTGAAGCATTAAAATGTGTTCGGTATTAGTCATATTTTGACTTAAAAAGTGGCTTTTGAATCATCATAATATAAAATAGAGGTACATGTTGATGTCTTTAAAAAGGAGGTTTTCTCTTTGCGAAAGCTTGGACAATTTATGTTTCGTTATAAAAAGACGGTTATTTTACTTTGGGTAGCCCTCATTGCCATTTTTGGTTTTTACGCTGCTAAGCTCCCCTCCGTGCTAAGCGGAAATGGCTTTGAATTCAATGGAGACTATAATCAAACACGGCAGATTCTTGATGATGATTTTAACCAACCGAAATCGGTCATCCTTGTTTTGTTTGAAAAAGAAAAGAATATACATACTCAAGACTGGGAAGCGTTTATTAAGAATTCACTTAAAAAAGCTGGCGATGTTCCGACAGTAGAGGGCGTTGTTTCACCCTTTGAGCAACCAGGAATGATAACAGAAAATAGCGCCTACGGAATTCTTACATTTGAAAAGGATTCTGGGAGCTTGAACGAAACCATCAATCAACTGGATAAAGTTTTAAAAGATAAAGATGGAATGAAGGTTTCACTCACAGGAGAACCAGTGATTGCCAAAGATCTTAACCAAGCAAGCCAAGAAGATTTAGCCAAAGCAGAAATGATCGGCCTTCCGATTGCGCTTGTTGTTCTTGTGTTGGCATTTGGAAGCTTAATTGCTGCTAGCATTCCCATTATTGTGGGAATACTTTCGATTACCACAACAATGGGAATCGTCTATTTCTTTAGCTATTCCTTTGATTTAACGATTTTCATCCTTAATATCGTCCCCATGATTGGACTGGCCTTAAGCATTGATTTCGCACTTTTATTCATCAATCGTTTTAAGGAGGAAATCAGTAAATCGTCGATTGAAGAGGCGGTTTCCGTAACCACGGCTACTGCAGGACGCTCGATTCTCTTTTCGGCCTCTTGTGTCTTTATTGGTCTATTTGCCTTAATTCTGATTCGCATTGATATTTTCCGTAATGTGGCTCTCGGCGGGATGACAGTTGTGTTAATTGCCGCATTATCTGCGATAACCTTTTTACCGGCACTCCTTTCAATAATCGGAAAGCGAATCCATTCCTTGAATATTTTAAAGGTAAAAGGCGATAAAGCTGGAATTTGGAGCAAATTTGCCCATTTAGTGATGAAGCGTCCGGTCATTATGGCTGGGCTAGCCCTAATTATTTTAATCACAGGCTTAATTCCTGTGAGAGATATGGATGTGACCGTTCCGGGAATTGATTCCCTACCTCCATCCTACGAGTCAAGATTAGCCTATGACACTTATGTGGATGAGTTTATCGATAAAGCAAAAAGCAATGACAAAGCAGTTACCATAGTGTTGGAAACCGAGGATGAGCTCCTAACTGATGCCAATACTCTCGAAAAGGCACAGTCTGTTCTCACCCTAATCAGTAAAAACAAGGATGTCACCTCCGTTGAGTCGGTCTTTTCCTTGTCAGGGGTGGAGGATCCCAATCAGTTTATTATGGCTGTTTCGCAACCGAATAGCCCACTCGCACCTGTTGCTGCTCAGTTTATTGCCGGCAACAAAATGCGGGTAAATGTATACTTGAAGGACAGTCTCACTACTAGTGAAAAGCGCGAATGGGTTAGGGTATGGTCGGAGAAGGATCTTGGCGTAGATACTTATTTTGGCGGTAGTATTAAATTCGAACAAGAAATATTTGATGAAATCCTAAAACAAATGCCAAAAGGGCTAGCAATCATCCTTGTTTCAACTTTTCTTATTTTAATGGTGGCCTTTAGGTCATTGCTAATACCGATAAAAGCAATCATCATGAACATCCTGAGTTTAAGCGCCACCTTCGGAATAGTTGTTTGGGTTTTCCAGGAAGGGCATTTAGGGATAGAACCCGTCAGTATTACCTTGATGCTGCCTGTGTTTGTGTTTAGTTTAGTATTCGGGCTGTCAATGGACTATGAAGTGTTTTTAATTTCTCGAATTCATGAGATTTACCTTGAAACGAATGATAATCATTATGCCACCCTGCACGGTCTAATCTCGACTAGTAAAATTATTACCTCGGCCGCTGCGATTATGATTGTTGTAACTGGTGCCTTCGCTTTTACCGGAGTGACTCCAGTTAAACAACTAGGAGTGGGAATTGCCCTAGCAATCTTTGTTGATGCCACCATTATTAGGATGGTTTTAGTCCCATCGTTAATGAAATTATTTGGCAACTGGAACTGGTGGTTATTTGGATATAAACAAAAAAAATTAGAGCAAAAGTGAATCTAGAATCCTTGATTGATTTAACAAATGAACGCGCCGGGGGGGAGAACTCCTCGGCGCTTTACCTTGATAAAATACTCTCGGATAATATCAGTAAATTCATCCTGATATTCAACTAACCCAACTTCGCATCCTTTCCCGATGAAAACCAATAAAAGAACCGAAGAACATTGATTCTCCGGCCTTTTTTTCACTTTATTGATTTAGCATTGCCACAGTATTACGCAGCGACATCCCTTTTTGCAAATACCCAAAAAGCTGATAATTGAAAAACAACAAAGTACACAATAAGCATAATAATCGAGAACATTATCGTCATGCCTTCTACTGGTGGCACGCCATCAAAGTACACGAGTAAATCTGTGTTAGCAAACAAGATATATTTTGTCCACTCGAATTTGCCTGCTAATATCGTTGTCACTGTTTCTCCCATAAATAACAAGAACAGGGAAATTCCGATTGCTAGATTACTGTTACGGAAAACAGATGAAATCATAAATGCCATAGTCGCAACCATTAACATGTTAATCGAGCTTAACAAGTATTCGACAATTAACTGAACAAGTATACTTCTTTCCACAACCTCCCCATTTAAGTACGCAAGATGTGGAACAGCATTATCCGGTAATCCAAACAGCACGTAGCCCGTGATTCCAGATAGAATGAATAAAGTAGCTAAAAGAGTTAAGCCAAATATTAAAACGGTTAAAAATTTAGATAAAAGCAGTTTAGAACGACTCATCGGTCTTATAAGAAGCAGCTTAATAGTCCCCCAATTAAATTCAGAAGAAACAATACCTGCTGCGACAATAATCATAAAAATCCCAATAAAACTAATTACACCTTCTGCATCACGAACAAATGACCAAACATGTGTTTCAGTTTGCGGGGCCATATCCTGCTTCAACTGATATTCCTTAATAGCTATTTCACGTTGATAATACGTTTTCACAGTGGTATTATTTTTACCTAATTCCTTTAGAAATGCACGATCATCTTTCAGCTGTTGCTTTAGCTCCTGCTTCCACTGCTTATTTTCCTCTAGTGGATGCTTAACTGCATCATATTTTGAAAAGCCGCCAATCCCGACGACTAGAAGAAATATTAAACCAAACATCACAAGTGTTCCTGGTCTTCTAAACAGCTTTGCCCATTCATTAATAATTAATTTCCCCAATGTTATTCCCTCCTTATTTAGCCGTGACCTCTAAGAATCGATCCTCTAATGATTTTGCAACCGCATTGACTCCAAACACATCCACATCATCTTCTAATAATCTTCGTAAAATTCCCGGTATATTCTCTCGAGCCGCTTTGAGAGTAAAACCTTTGTCCGTTAATTTTGCCTGCCATTCTGAGCGAAGCCAGTTTGCTGAACTTCCTAGTGCTCCAGTTTCAAATGAAAACTCAGCAACAGTATCCTCACTAACAAAATCATTAATAGTTTGAACGTCTATCAACTCACCTTTTTGAATGATGGCAATTCTATCGCACATCAATTCCATTTCAGATAGCAAGTGACTGGAAACAATTACGCTCATACCTCTTTCTCTTGTAAGCATTCTTAAATGATCGCGAATCTCTCTAATTCCAGCTGGATCTAATCCATTTGTCGGTTCATCTAAGATTAATAGTTTAGGATTATGTAATAAACATTGGGCCAAGCCTAGTCGTTGTCTCATCCCTAAGGAATAGGTCTTGACCTTATCATTAATTCGGTCCGTAAGTCCGACTAACTCAACGGTTTCTGCAATCTTTTGCTTGGTTACCCCTTCATGCATTCGTGCATACTGAAGCAAATTTTGATAACCTGTTAAAAATTTATACATTTCCGGATTTTCAACGATAGCGCCGATATTTTTAATCGCTCCAGCGAAATCCTTTTTTACACTTTTGCCGCAAACAAAGATATCTCCTTCACTAATCCCCATTAATCCTACAATCATCCGAATTGTCGTTGTTTTTCCCGCTCCATTTGGTCCAAGAAAGCCGAAAATCTCCCCTTCCTTTACCGAAAAACTAAGGTCATTAATAATCGTCTTCCCTTTAATCTTTTTCTTTACATTTTCTAATGTAAGTATTGATTTCATTTAGTTCCCTCCTCAACGTGATGGGTTTTCTCCACTTAATCATACGCTTGAAAAACACAGAAAGTTTCAAATTAATTGAAAATTTATCAAATTTTTACATTAAATTAAAAAATGCCTGAGTCCAGGCTGCGTTATCTCAACTAACGCAACCCGAACTCAAGCACCATTCCACTTCACCACTTCACCGCGCTGGGGGACTGTCCCCCAGCGCGGTGATATACTAAAGCGAGCTGTTTATTTATTAAAAGTATTTTGCCTCGAATAGAGGTAGTGTTTTCAATTGACTAGCAAATTCTTTACTGTGTTTACGATGTTCTTTACGGAATTCTATTCTTTGTTTAGCCGTTTTAAATAACATCTTTTCTTCATCAGACTCTGGTATTACCTCGGCAACTGGCTTTGGCTTCCCATCATCATCAAGGGCAACGAACGTTAGGAAGGCAGTAGCTGCAAGCCGACGGTACCCCGTTTTAATATCTTCGGCAACGATTTTCACAAAAACCTCCATTGATGATTTCCCAACAGAAGTAACATATGATTCTAAGCACACGGAATCTTCAGGATGAATCGGCATTAAGAAATCGACTGAATCCGTCGATGCTGTAACAACATCAGAGCGGGAGTGTCTTCCTGCTGAAATAGAGGCAATATCATCTATATAGCTCATAAGCTTACCACCATATAGTGTATTGTGGTTATTCGTATCCGGTGGAAAAACATGACTCGTTTTTATCGCAAGTGATTCTTTACAATATTTTGGTTTTATTTCTCCCATCTTTCTCTCTCCCCATATTTAGCAATTATTTAACCAGAATAGTATTTTTATAATATTTAATTATAGTCCTATTAATAGAAAAAAAGAAAGAATAAATGAATGATGAAAGCAAAGAAGTTACGAAGCTGTCTGCTGGTGACCTTTTTATTTCAATATACATATGGTATTGTAGTGTGTTTTTCGTTATGAAAGGAGATTACGATGTACAATAACCCTTATTATTATAGCCAGAGCCAACCCATGCAACCTGCCTATCCCAGCTATTATCCGATTTATCCGCCACACAGAGTTTATCCTTCCGTTGATACAAAAATTTTTGCAAGTTCGGTAAAATCGATTCGGTTATTGATGGGTCAAGGAAGTATTTTATTAGATAAATTAGCAGAAGCTTCGTTTGAATCGAAAATAATGACCGCGGCACAGCACGGAAAACAAAAAGAGGTTGATAAATTAATCAAATCAATTGGCCTTAAGGTACCCGTAGAGGCGCAATACACGCCAACAGGTGTAATTTTCACTCTCCAATCCCCGGCAAATCAATATAATTCTGTTAGTTCACTAACGATAACCATGAAATGGGGCTTCTAAATTAGCTCCGTTAAAAGTACCTGACAGACAACCAACATCTTTCCCCAAAGAATTAAGGCCATTACTGCGGCAGGACGATTTGCCCCCACCTCAGTAATGGCGTTAATTCACCAGTACATTAGTCTCCAAATTGCTTACTCTGAAAGCTGATCCACAAGTTTTTCAGCTACCCGTCTATACATATTACTTATGTTCACTAATGAGGCTATGAGTAAAACCTGTTCGAGGTCCTTTTGATCTTTGTCAGCAAATAAAGAAGCTGCCTCTTTCACCTCTTCTACCCGTGTACTTAAATCACACTTAAAGTTGTCCACATTTTGTATGTTAAGCATTAAATAACTTTGGTAGAACTCCTGCAAATCAAAATTTTTGTCAAAAATCCTGTCATTAACGCCTTGTAGCGACAATTTGATATCATTTATCGTTAAAGCACCTTTTAATTGATAGATTAAGCTAATGAGAATAATATGTTCTTTTGAATACTTTTTATTATTAATAGGAAATAATAGTTTACCCTTGGCATAATTATTAATCATCGTTTTAGTTAGGATTTTCTCTTCATCATTTCGTTTCGTACTACCAAAAGTGTATTCGAAAAACTGAATGACCTGGTCCATATACAAATCGATATTTGGAATATCCTCAACTGCAATATTTTTTTCCAATCCTAACTTCCCAACGATTTCGTTTAGATTGTCCATTTTTACTACCTCTATCTCCAATTTATTAGTCATATTATACCGCAGTTATACAAATAATAAAATATTGACTACTTCACGCAATGGGTATATTATTGTATGTAGTATCAATAACTACATGACAAGGTATTAGGAGGAATCAAGGTGCATACTTTTATTCGAGAACCAATAAATGGCCTTACACATTTCGCGGGAGCTGTTTTATCATTTATTGCCTTACTGGCAATGATTATCAAAGCCTCAGTTACAACTGGTTCACCCATAGCCATAACTGCAGTAACCATATTTGGGATTAGCATGATCCTTCTTTATTCTGCGTCAGCTACATACCACATGGTGGTCGCGAAAGATCGGGTCATTGCCTTCCTTAGAAGACTCGATCACTCGATGATATATATATTAATTGCCGGAACATACACTCCTTTTTGCTTAATAAGCCTAAACGGAACGATTGGTTGGGTATTGTTTGCCATCGTCATTTCAGTAGCTGTCTTCGGCGTTGTTTTTAAATTAGTTTGGTTTCACAGTCCAAGATGGTTATCTACTGCAATTTACATTCTTATGGGGTGGATCATGATTTTTTTCATCTCACCACTATCTAAAGAACTGGCAACACCGGGGATGTTCCTTTTAGTCCTTGGCGGCGTTCTATATACCATTGGTGGAGTGATTTACGCAATAAAGCCAAAGTTTATGCAATCTAAATATATGGGCTACCATGAAATATTCCATATCTTCATCATGCTCGGCAGCATGTCACACTTCCTATCCATCTACTTGTATGTAATCTAAAACAAATTAACGCATTAACGCGCTGGGGGACTGTCCCCCAGCGCGTTAATGCGTTAATCACCT
>CALCRD010000253.1 GCA_937894355.1 uncultured Bacillus sp. | reverse complement strand
GGAGAATTTCCGCTTATGGAAGCGAAAAACGTGAAAATTGAGGTTTTTGCTGTGCATAACCGAAAATAAACGCTTATTTACCCCGAAACGAGTCCGATTCTGGATTTAACCGGAAAACTACGCTTATTTTCTTTGGCGGCTGGTTACTTAATTAGGGACAAGACAGCTTAGGATTGCGGTAATTAAATCAAAGTAACATGTAATCATTTAATCGCAACCTTGCAAACCTTAAACCCTAACACTATCAAAAATACTGAAACTTGCCTTATATTAAAAAAAATGACGTGCGCCAATTTCACACACGTCATTTTTAAAAGTTAATATATTGTTTTGTCTCTCAAATTAGATAATGCGAGCAGTAACGATTCCTTCAATTGCGCTGATTTTTTGTTCTAATCCAGGAATAACATCACCATTTACTTTATCTTCAATATCAATCATTGTATAAGCGAAGTTTCCACGGCTTCGGTTAATCATGTCAGCAATGTTCAAATTATAGTTTGAAAGAGCTGATGTTAATTGTCCAACCATGTTAGGAACGTTTTTGTGGAATACTGCTACACGTTTTTTTCCAGTGTAAGGAAGTGTTGCATTTGGAAAGTTTACTGAGTTTTTGATATTTCCTGTTTCTAGTAATTCTTTCACTTGACGAGCAGCCATAATTGCACAGTTTTCTTCTGATTCTCCTGTAGAAGCACCAAGATGTGGAACTGAAATAGTATTTTTCATTTTCAATACATTTTCATTTGGGAAGTCAGTGATATAGTGACCAACAACTCCGCTTTCTAATGCAGCTTCCATATCGGCTTCATTTACTAATTCACCACGAGAGAAGTTTAGAATATGAACGCCTGGCTTCATGATGCCAAATGTAGCTTGATTGAACATATCTTTAGTATCAGGAGTTAATGGAACGTGTACAGTAATATAATCAGAATTAGCAAATAATTGCTCAATTGTCATTGCACGTTGTACATTACGAGACAAGCTCCAAGCTGTATCAACAGAGATGAATGGGTCAAATCCAATTACATCCATGTCAAGAGCAAGTGCATCATTTGCAACAAGTGCCCCGATTGCACCTAATCCGATTACACCTAGAGTTTTTCCTTTAATTTCCTTACCAACAAATTGCTTTTTACCTGCTTCAACAAGTTTTGGAACTTCTTCACCTTGACCAATTAATGTTTTAGTCCATGAAACACCATCAAAAAGGTTACGTGATGATGCCATTAATACAGTAAGGATCATTTCTTTAACTGCATTAGCGTTAGCACCAGGAGTATTAAATACAACAATACCTTGCTCAGTACATTTATCAACAGGAATATTATTAACACCCGCGCCAGCGCGTGCGATTGCGATTAGATTTTTATCAAAATTCATGTCATGCATATTGAAGCTACGAACTAAAATTGCTTCCGGATTTTCACTATCGTCATTGATTGAATAGCTCTCGTTATTAAAAACGTTTAATCCGCTTTCTGCAATGTTATTTAACGTTTTAATTGTTTTCACTTTATCTAAAGTTAATGTACTCAAAATGTTTCTCCCCTTTTGTTTTTATCGGTTTTAAATCCCTGGATTGTTTCAATGTTCTAGCAAATTAAATAAGTATTGTAATATTCTTTACCCCTTATCTCCTCCAATTGAACAGAAAGAGGTAAGGGATACTTCCCTTACCTCTGCCCAGGCGAACGGCTCCGATACTACATGCTCCCTCACGGTTATCCGCGTTTCGCCAGTCACACATAGCCTTTTCATTTGTTTTATTTTAACTAATTATCAGCAAACCTTCAAGTCTAAATTTCAATTATTTTGACTATTTTTTAATATTTTTAGCAAAATTTCTGTTTATTACCCGAAAAACCTTGTTTAATTAGCGTTATTTTACAAAAAAGCATTAAGTTACCTGGAATTAATAGTTATTTTTTGTAAAAAACATCCAATGAGCTTCTGGAATTCCCATGCTGATTTTTTATAGTCACTCCAGCTCCAATTCTTCAATAAGGTCTTTTTTATATTCTCGGCTTAAAGTATGAGCTTTTTTATGAAGTATATTCTGTTTTCCATTGTTCATTTCTCCAACAAAATTAATCGTAACTTTCCCTCGCAACTCCGACCACAGCCGATTTAATTCTTTAATATACGGCTTAACCGCAACTTCATAAGTATTTTCATCCAAAACGATTCCCTTAGTCCACGTCTCTTGGTCGGTTACTATTATCGCTTTGTTCATTTTTTTCTGCTTAATCATTCTTAATGCATCTAATATTGCTACAAATTCACAAACAATAGGTTTTGTTGTTTTAATATTCCTTACATTAGATATTCCAGTGACCTTGTCTCTATTTTCAACCAATACCAATCCCGTTCCAGCCTTGAAATTGCTGAAATGATAAGAGCCATCGACAATGATAAATGGGACTTCCCTTGCAATATTTGTACATAATGGCATTAAGTATTTTTTCTTTGAACTTCTTTTCGGCGTCGAAGCTTTTGTACTGGTTGCACTGGTACTCGTACTTGTTTTGGAACTGGTACTCGCCCTTTCAGAACCTTTTCGGTAATAATCCAAAATATCCTGTAGCTGAAAATAATCTCGAGTTCCAACTGTCTCAAAAGGCATTCCTTTTTTACATTGCGATACAAGGTTTTCTTTTGTTATCCGCAAAGTTTTCAAGATGATTTCTCCACTTACATAATCTTTTAAACTACGGCCTTTTTTATCGCGAAATTCACTTTCTAATCGCTCCTGCGAAGGTTGATAGGACTCAAGCCATGTTAATACTTCGTTTTCCAAAAACCTAAATTCGCTGCCAATCAAATAATGAGGCAGGCCATCTTTCATATAGCTTTTCATCTGAGCTTTGCTTACATTAATTTTCACCAATAATTCTTCCCGTAAAAGTAGAGTAGCAGGAGCTTTCTGTTGTTGTTTTTTCTTAACCACTAATTTCACCTACGTTCTATGATCGGAACTAGCCTTTTTGTAGTATCCGAATGTATATGATTTGGCCAATATAATAAGCTTATAAATTGTTAAATTCCCTAGGCAGCCCCACCACTTCGCAGGAACAGCACAGTCCTCAAATTATATTATACAACACTTCCACTTAATTATTATTCTTGTAATATAGTTATTTCCCGCTAATCTTGCAAAAATTAATCGCAGCCAATCAATTGGTTAAGCTTGCTTCAAAAAAATGATTAACCATCTCCATAAATTCGCTATCTAGTAGTTCGCTCGATTACGAAGTTTTGGTCACATGTGTACCTTTCATCTCTTTTCGGGTACCCAAAGACATCTCTTGGGTATCCTTTTTCTGATTTCCTCTATTATTAGGTACCTTATAACCTGCCTAAGGTACCTTTTCTTTGCTTTCATCCATTATTAGGTACCCTACTGTCCCTCATTAGCATCGTCCCCTAGTTACCTAATTAATATATGATTCAGGTTAAATTATTTGCATTTTACAAGTAAAAAGGCTTGCGTTTCACAACTAACAAGCGTATAAATGACTTAATGAGGTGAGAAAATTGGAAAATAACAACTTACGGAGTTTGTTCCAAATGATTGTGAGAAGATTTGGCTTCCTCAGTGAACAATGCTGTGAAGACTGCTGCGGCCACGATATTAGCCTGGTTCAAAGTCACATTTTATATGAAATCTCAAGACAAAACGAACCGTCTATGCAGGAGGTTGCTGGCGCTTTAGGGCTTGATATCACCACCTTTAGTCGCCAAATTAAAACATTGGTTGAAAGAGACCTTGTAAAAAAGACGCCACACCCCAATGACAACCGCGTCAATTTATTATCACTTACCATTAATGGTCACATGACAGAACAACAGATAAACCAAGAAATGAATAGTTATCTTAATCAGATCCTATCTTCATTAACCGAATTCGAACGCGATACAGTTATCCGATCACTGGATTTATTGGATGGTGCCATGAGAAAGACCGTAAGTCGTTGCTGTCCACCAAAATAAACCGAACATTTAAAGACTATTCAAACCATATTTAAAATAAGTAAATCTGTTTCAATCATATAGTTGCATTTATCAAGTAATATTGCTAGTTTTTTTTTAATAAAGCCTCGGTTAATAATCAGTATTAGTTTTATATACATTGTTGATTGGAGTGGAAGGCACGCAGACTCCTGCAGGAGCACGAGCTGAGTGAGACTCTGAAGGAAGGAACGACCGGA
Organism: uncultured Bacillus sp.; assembly: GCA_937894355.1. GTDB lineage: Bacteria > Bacillota > Bacilli > Bacillales > Cytobacillaceae > Bacillus_BU. The sequence continues at coordinate 8,719 of CALCRD010000253.1, read as the reverse complement.
GGAGGCTCACGGGTGAACCTCTGGAAAGCGAAGTGCATGGAACGGAAATCAACTGACTAATTTTACAGGGCTTTAATAAAGGAATTGCTTACGGTAATTTTGCATAATAATTTGGAATTAAAATGGAGGAATATTAAATGGAAAACAAAGAGGAAGTGAGAGAGTTTATTCGTAAGAATTATACGGAGATTGCGCTGAAGGGTTCTGAGGATGGCTGTTGTAGTAGCGGTTGTGGTTGTAGTGGGGATTCAACTTTGGATATCGGTAAAGCCACTATCAAATTAGGCTATTCTGAAGGGGATCTTGCCAATGTGCCCGTTGAGTCCAATATGGGCTTAGGCTGTGGAAATCCTGTAGCGATTGCTTCTTTACAGGAAGGTGAAACTGTTCTCGACCTTGGCAGCGGTGGCGGTTTTGATAGTTTCTTAGCTAGAGGTCAGGTTGGTGAGTCGGGCAAGGTAATTGGTGTTGACATGACGCCTGATATGATTAAATTAGCCAGAAAAAATGCCGCTAAAAGTGGCTTTGATAATGTGGAATTTCGCTTGGGGGAAATCGAACATTTACCGGTAGCTGATGCATCTGTGGATGTGATTATTTCCAATTGCGTAATCAATCTTTCACTTGATAAAGGACTGGTATTTAAGGATGCCTATCGAGTTCTTAAGGCTGGTGGCCGGTTGTCCCTTTCCGATGTTGTGGCCACTGCGCAATTACCTGAAACCTTAAAGAATGATCTGTCATTGATTGCTGGTTGTGTGAGTGGTGCTGAATTTTATGAAGATGTCAAAAAGATGATTGAAGATGCTGGATTCACGGATATTCGCATGACTCCTAAAGATAATAGTAAGGAAATAATAAAATCCTGGACTCCGGAAAAAAATGTTGCAGATTACGTGGCATCCTTTCTAATTGAGGCCGTAAAAAACGGCGGAAATAAATAGCTTTCGGCTGCTACGATTCCACTGTTTTCATTCGTGGGAACCGTTGGTCCAATACGATTCCCTAACATGGCTGCAATCAAGCATCTAGGGAATCGTTCGACCCCAACGATTCCCCAAATAGCTTTAAGCACGCTTTTCAGGAACCGTTCATCTCCTACGATTCCCTAATTGACCTCAAAAGGAATTGTTAATATTGGTGTCTTTGTAAAATAAATCATCTCGATACATATAGTGTAAACCCCCCTAACCTTTTTACGTAAACTTTTCACATAATTAACATACCTTCCGAATCCTTCCAACCGAAAAAACCCCATAAAACACCCGCTAAATCACACTCTTTGTGAGAACTTGACAACAATCGAACAAAAATAAAACAGGCTCAATCAGCCGTGACTGAGCCTGTTTTTTGAGACTGCCATTTTAGCAACAGCCGCCTCCTCCAAATAAAACCAATCCAGCGCCATCTTCAGTTTCTTCTGTTTCTAAGATTAGATCATCCGTTGACGCGGGATGCGGGAGTCAAACGCTACTCTAATTCCATTTATTATTTCAACCTTATCCGATTCTTGTGGGGCATCCAAAGAAATCGTAAATTGCGGTCCGCAACAACCAGCAACTGCGTATACTCGAATCCCCTCAGCACCTTTTTCAGTAAATATATTTTCTAATAATTGTTTAGCTCCATCAGTAATTTTCACACGTTGTTCCTCCAAGTTTCCGCAGGTTATTTCCCCACAGCGGCCGATTTACTGCACGTAATCCCTTAACTTGTTATACCCAACTTTCTTCAGGAACAATTACTTGTTTGGTACCTATGAAATAACTCACAAGTTATTTGTCTGTATTATTCTCCCGTTTCCTTGAAACGTTGAATTCTGGCACCAATTTCATTGCGTACCAGTTGAAAAAACGACCATTTTTCCGCTTCGGTCCCTTCGGCCTTAGCAGGGTCATCAAATCCCCAATGCTCGCGCTTTACATGCGGTGGCGTCATCGGGCATTTATCTGCCGCATCGCCGCACAATGTTACCACTAAGTCGGCATTGTATAAAATTTTCGGGTCAATGATATCAGAGGTATGATTGGAAATATCAATACCCGCTTCTCCCATTGCTTTTACAGCATTGGGGTTTAGCCCATGTGCTTCAATACCAGCACTACGAACTTCCCATTCATCAGCTAAATATTCTTTTGCCCAACCTTCAGCCATTTGGCTCCGGCATGAGTTTCCCGTACATAAAAAGTAGATTGATTTTTTAGTCATCTGGTTGCTCCTGTTTCATAGTTAATCATGCAATAAGTAATTTTCGGGGTAAATTCGCCACTTTAGATCCTGCATTACTCACAAGATATCCTCGTGCCATTTTCCGTTAATAATGGATCTTGATTTGGTAAATGGTCTAACAAACTAGCTAAAAATGGGTAATATTCATTGTCTTGATTAAGTGAATAGAAAATCCACTGACCTTTTCGGTTTTCTTTCACTAAACCTGCATCCTTTAATTTCCGCAAGTGTTGACTAATCGCCGGCTGACTCATATTAAATATCGCAACAAATTCACAGACACAACAATCATTGGTTTCTAATAGCTTAATCATCGTTAACCGTGTCTTATCACCTAATAACTTGAGGATTTGTGCGACATTTTGCATAGCAGGTTCCCGTATGCTTCCTTCACTCATCTTTCGTCACCCCCAAAATTCCAATAGACTAACTATACTTCTGCTATCTGAAAATATTTGCGTTTAAACCATAAAGCTACATTTACTAACCCAATCATAACCGGTACCTCCACTAGTGGACCAATTACTGCAGCAAAGGCGACGCCAGAGTGGATTCCAAAAACGCCAACGGCAACGGCAATAGCTAACTCAAAATTGTTACTGCCAGCTGTAAAGGCAAGTGTTGTGGTTACTGGGTAATTTGCACCCACTTTTTTTCCCATGAAGAAGGAAATTAAGAACATCACCACAAAATAAATCAATAAAGGAATAGCAATTCTGACTACATCTAATGGCAAGGTCACAATAGTTTCCCCTTTTAACGAGAACATGACAATAATCGTAAATAATAAGGCAATCAGGGTAATTGGACTGATTTTCGGAATAAAAACTTTCTCATACCAATCTTTGCCCTTCGTTTTTAAAAATACTAATCGTGTCAGCATCCCTGCTATGAATGGAATTCCAAGATAAATAAATACTGACTTGGCCACTTCGCCCATTGTAATATCAACGATTGCCCCTTCTAAGCCAATCCATTGGGGAACAACTGTTACAAATATATAGGCATAAAGCGAGAAGAACAGTAATTGAAACACGGAGTTGAACGCAACTAATCCTGCAGCGTATTCAGTGTCACCTTTGGCGAGGTCATTCCAGACGATGACCATGGCAATACATCTAGCTAGGCCAATCATAATTAGACCAATCATATATTCAGGTTTATCTTGTAAAAAGACAATCGCTAACACAAACATCAAAATTGGACCAATAATCCAGTTTTGCACCAACGATAGCCCTAAAACCTTCATGTCTTTAAAAACTCTGCCCATTTCTTCGTACTTAACTTTTGCTAATGGCGGGTACATCATTAAGATCAACCCAATTGCCAGTGGTATCGAAGTGGTTCCAACCTGTAGGCTATTCAAGCCATCAACAACACCCGGAAAAACAAATCCAAGTCCAATCCCAACAGCCATCGCCAGGAATATCCATAGTGTTAGGTAGCGATCTAGAAACGACAACCGCTTCTTATTGGTTGAATCCATAAAAAAGCCTCCGATCAAAAATCTCTTATTAGTTAAATTCAACATAATCATATAACTATTTACTTATATACACAAGTAAATATCTTGTTAAGGTTTTGTTAAGTTTATTTATTCAAATTTCCATCTGTGAGGGTTTCCACGCGATTATTTGCAAAAAACAGCCAACAAAAAAACTGGTTTATCTAACAACCAGTTTTAATAGTTTAACTCACAATTCATTCTTTTACTTAACAGTTTCTAGAATTTTTACTATGTCTTTTGGTTTTAGCACCTTTCCATAGGAAACAACCTTCTCTTCAATCACCAATCCCGGAGTTGTCATAATTCCATAGGCCATAATGTCTTTAAAATCGGTGACTTTGACTATTTCTGCTTCCATCCCCATTTCTTTAAGTGCCTCTTCAGTGTTTTCCGCTAATTTCACACAACTTTTACAACCTGATCCTAATACTTTAATAATCATAAATTCCCACTCCTCATTTGTTTTTTTTAGGATTAAATTTTTTTTATAAGCAATATTCTCTCACATCAATAGGTATCCAAAAACATTAAAGACGTACCCTATGATGATGATTCCAACTGTTACGATGACAAAAAATATGGCTAAAAGCTTTGTTTTGACCACTTTTTTTAACATGATTAAAGACGGTAGAGAAAGGGCTGTCACTCCCATCATAAATGCTAGGGCCGTACCAATTCCTACTCCCTTACCAACCAGGGCTTCGGCAATCGGCAAAGTTCCGAAAATATCCGCATACATTGGAATTCCGACAATCGTAGCCAATAGGACAGAATACCATTTATCTTGACCAAGTAATGCAGTAATAATCGACTCAGGAATCCAGTTGTGAATGGCTGCACCAATCCCCACGCCAATCAGTATGTACAGCCAAACTTTTTTTACAATGTCGATCACTTGATCTTTGGAAAAATCCAATCTTTCACGAGTGGTCAACTCTTCTTGTTCAGTATCAAGCATCTGATTATTAAAAACAAACGGCTCAACGTATTCTTCAAGTTTGAGTTTACTAATAATCGTTCCACCTACAACGGCAAGAACCAAACCGACTAGGACGTACGCAATGGCGATTTTCCAGTTAAAAATACTTGCTAGCAAAATAACCGATGCCAAGTCGACTAGTGGTGATGAAATTAAAAAGGAGAATGTCGTTCCAATCGGTAGTCCGGCACTGGTAAAGCCAATAAATAACGGAATCGATGAGCAGGAACAAAATGGCGTTACCGTACCTAATAAAGCACTTAAAATATTTGCAGTTATGCCTTTAAACCTACCTAGGATTTTCCTAGTTCTTTCAGGTGGAAAAAAGCTTTGAATATAGGAAATGATAAAAATTAACACAGAGAGTAATATAAATATTTTAATAACGTCATAGATGAAAAAGTGGATGCTTCCCCCTACCCGACTATTAACATCTAAACCAAATACGTTCTTTACAAGTACCGAAATCAGATCATGAAGCCATTCCATTTTCAGTAACTGGTTATTTAACCATTCAAAAATAATCATTAGATCATCCCCTTAAATTTCTCCATTTAAATAAGGGATTAGCTTCGTTAATTTTTCTTTGTTTAAATGGAAGATGGTGAATTTCCCTTCGCGTCTTGATTCAATAATCCGCCCTTTTTCCATAATCTTTAAATGATGATTGATGGTCGAAGTGGCCCCACCTAGACCCGCAACAATTTCACACATACACATATCCTCAATCCAAAGTAAGGAAATGATCTTTAAACGAGTTTCGTCCCCTAAACCCTTAAAAAATACAGAAATACTTTCAAGCTCTGAGTCATCCAAGACTTTGGGGAATTGGTTCTCAGCTAATTGACGAATATTTATCATTTCTTCGGTTGATTTTATCTCCCAACCTGATTTAATGTTCATTTTTAGACCACCTTTATTTGAACTTATTGCTTTACATTAAGACCCTAATGCAATTATAAAACTAATTTTATAGAAACGTTCGACTGGTTTATGTATTTTTTTTGAATATTCCTAGGTTTCAGAAACAAACTATTTTTCATGCACCCTTAGTTATTGCAAAAAATACGGGTGAAAATAGGCAGATTGTTAGGTGTTTTATGGATATTTTACCTGGTACCAGTATAGGTATACGGGTTAAATGGGTATTATTGGTGATATTTCTCCATTCTATATTGTGTGTTTTTGGAAATTCCTCGTTCGGGACTGGAGTTAATTGGCTATCTTGTATGCTTCTAACAATAATACCTATTTCCTGGGGTTGGTTGCATCAAGGAAAAAGTAATATTAAGGAAATAATGTCAATATTAGCGGGGTAAAATCGTTATACCTACATGGGTATAACGACAAAATCTATAACAAATCAAATATATTGGGGACAAATAATTGAAAAGTGCTAGCAGATTGGGTATTCAATGAGGCTTCTTGGAGACAATTCACTCAATAAAGCTAGCAGATCTGTCCCCAATAGACCGTATTGGGGACATAAAACATAAATTTGCTAGCAGATTGGGTATTTAATAAACCACGACATTCTAGGAAAGCCCAATAGTTGAAATTAGAGGGATCATTCACTGAAGTTTTTATTACGGCATATCCTATCCAATCAACATGTGTAAAAAACCCACATTGTTCTTAAACATAGCCAATAAATTAAACAGTTTTTCTCAAGTGGAGTAAGCTCCAGCAGGGAATGGCACCTTCTTTTCATACTTCCACTAAATCAAATGACACAACTCGGTCTGTTTGGGGATTATAAATTACATTTCCTTGGACGGTTATTCTTTCTCGTGGCGATTGTAGTATGAATTCGAAGGTTTCTTTTGTTTTCTGAGGGGATTGTTGGTTTTTTCCAATAGATTTATATTCGATCACGTTATAGCCTGGATAGGCTGTTAGAACAACCTCCAATAGGTATTTCCCCCACTTTTCTTGCTCTAATTCAGGTGAAGGAATAATCATTATATTGATGACCCCTATATCAGGATTTGCTCCCAAGGCTTGGAATGCTCTTCGATGCAGATTGATTTTATTGGCTGGATAGCCTGCAACCTGGTCTACCACCGTAACGATAATCTCTCTTGAACCAGGTGTCGACAGATTTCGGATTTTTAGTGATTGACCACATTTATAAGGTGAATGGCTTCCCACAGCTGCGGTCATATATCGATTACGCGACCAAGGAATTCCACATTGGGTAACTTGTCCCCCGTCTGTCCATGTAGCCTGCCCACGAATGGGTTGTTGGCGCTCTAAATAAGTAGAATAGTGAGTGGGTGGATAAAGTTGACCATAATAATAAGGATGATAAACATTTTGGTTAGAGTTCATCGGATTAAATCCATGCTGAATTTGATTTGGCCTAAATCCAGAATTAAAATACATTTCTTATCCTCCTGTCTTTAAGTAAACTTCTATCTGTTGGATTTTTAGCAGTTAGAATATACTCCTATACATTTATTAACATATGCCTGAAAAAGGTTGCTTTGTGACAGGAATTAACAATAATTCTGCTACAGAATTCTTATGCTGAATTTTTTAAAAAAACTATTCCCTCTCCTCCATTGTTAAGCTATCAAATCAGATGATTTCTTTTCTTTAAGCCGATCATTAAATCAGGTTTGCCGGCTTTACTTTTACAATTACTGTAAATAAACGAATTACAAAAGGGAATACTATTGGCAGCATCTACTAGGAATTGGGAGGATATTTACATTGAAAACCAACGATAATGCATTATCGATTTTTGCTTTAGGTGGAATCAATGAAATCGGCAAGAACATGTATGTTGTCAAATATGCAGATGACATTATTGTGATTGACTGCGGGGGTAAGTTTCCCGATGAAAGTTTGTTAGGCATTGATTTGATTATCCCTGATATTACCTACTTAGAAGAAAATAAATCTAAAATCCGAGCATTAATTGTGACACATGGACATGAGGACCATATTGGCGCAATTCCTTTCGTCTTAAAAAAACTGAATATCCCCATTTATGCTACCCGTTTTACTCTCGGACTCATAGAATTAAAGTTAGACGATCATAAGCTACTTAGAGATGCCAAGCTCGTTCAAATTGACTCGAATTCTAACCTACAATTTGGTCAAATCAATGTCACATTTTTCCGAGTTAGTCATAGTATCCCTGATTGCCTTGGTGTAGTTTTTGGCACACCTGAAGGTAATGTTGTTCATACTGGAGATTTTAAATTCGATTTAACCCCTGTTAATAGTCAACATTCTGATATTCATAAAATGGCTGAAATCGGTCAGCAGGGTGTTTTAGTTTTAATATCCGAAAGTACTAACGCCGAAAGAATTGGTTTAACGCCATCAGAGCAAATGGTTGGCGGTCATTTAGACGAGGCATTTATGAAAGCTCAAGGAAAAATCTTTGTCTCCACTTTTGCTTCAAACGTAAATCGGCTTCAACAAGTGGTGGATTCGGCATTAAGAACAAATCGCAAGCTTGCCTTACTTGGACGGAGCATGGTGAATGTGGTCTCGGTTGCCATCGAACGGGGCTATATCAATGTTCCAGAGGAAATGCTCATCGATGCCCGCGATGTCGAAAAGTTCCCTCCTGAAAAAGTGGCCATTCTCTGTACAGGAAGTCAAGGAGAGCCCAACGCTGCCCTTGCCCGTTTGGCTAGCGCAAATTTTCGAGATGTAGTCATATATCCTGGTGACACCGTTATTTTCGCAGCATCGCCAATCCCGGGAAATGAAAAGGATGTTTCGCGGATTATTGATAATCTGTTTCAACTTGGTGCCAAAGTCATTTATGGCTCGGGTAGCTCAACCGGTATGCATGTTTCTGGGCATGGTTACCAAGAGGATTTAAAGCTGATGCTGACTTTAATGAAGCCTACCTATTTTATTCCCATTCACGGGGAATATCGAATGCTTCACCACCACCGCTTACTAGCAGAATCTGTGGGAATAGAGACAGGAAACACTTTTATTATTAAAAATGGGGATGTTGTCGATATCAAGAACTCTGT
>CALCRD010000252.1 GCA_937894355.1 uncultured Bacillus sp. | reverse complement strand
TGTCTTTGTAATATAGTACCCCTCCCGCATATTGCCACATAAGCCCTAACCCCCAAGATTCGTCAGTAGGCGGGTAGTAGACATTGACCATTGCTGTCTCCATCAACTGATACAACCATAATTGAATCACTAACAAATAAAATATCTTTTACAAAAACTTCTCGATGTTCCTCTGGGTTAGTTGGCCGATCATGTATATTACAATCCCGTTCGTTTCGGAAGAACGTTAAAATAGGAGAAGAGTTTATTGTATTATCATACCAATCTAAGCCACCATCTTTTAGTTTTACTTCTTTATTCGCATATTGGATCACCGAACGAGCAGCAGATAAAAATGCACTCAAATTGTATATAAAGAATTTTTTATTAGATAATTCCTTGCACATTTGACAGTAAAAATACTGCGCCTCTTCTATTTTCCTACCTTCGTACAAATCTATTACCCCCTATAAACTATTTGGTTTAATATTATCCAAGTCCTAGAGTGTATCAACAATTTTGCGTAACCCCCTAACCCAGTCCGCGTAAGTAACACTCCAAATAATCATTATAATAAATTAAGAATTAACCTAGTCTATTTTCAATTATGGGGGCCTTTATTGCTAGTCCAGAGAATTTCCCCACGCATTTGCTATAGCTTTAAGTTGTTCTAAAGGATACTTACTCTCCCAGTAATCAATCAGCTTAAACTGTTTGTTTTCCAAACGCTCTAAGATTACTACAATCTCTGGCTGAGAAAAAAACAGTACCTCTTTACGTTTAGCGGCTATAGAAGCAATATCATCCCCGTTTTTTTCTATAAAAGTTTGAAGGATTCGAACAATGTCTTCGCCAGGGTTATATAGACAAGTAATATCACTCAAAAAGTAATGACTCATCTCAGTATCATACCAAGCGGCTATATGTGAATAAAAAAACGCATCGAGAGCTTTTAAAATTCTAACAGGACTTGATGTGGGAAGTTTATTTATCATATCAAGGATTGTTTGAAATTGATTATCCGCTATTTCCATCAGAGCACTCAACGCATTCACCTCCCTTTTAATATTAACTGGAAGTTCTATATCCGGTTTATAGGAAAGAATATGCGCAAGTTCGGACCATGCATTCTGGCATACTGTTCTTAATTGTAATTCGCAAATTACTGGGGTTGTAGATGATGTGTAACTGCTGATGTCGTAATGAATGGATAAATAACCAAATGTTTTCTCATCAGATGTTTCCATTTTGTTTTCTCTTTTAACAATACGGTCTTTAAATGTGGCTTGGATCAGAGCATCAGATAACTCTAGATCAGATAAGAAATGTAGAACAGCCCGTACACCAGCCTTGTCATTAATTTCAGAATATGTTTTATTTTTAAAAAGCATTTTTTTTAACAGGCTGTCATCTTCTTTAATTCTATGTGTTAACGCAACGGGAATTGATGCTGTTTTAAAAACTTCTTTAAGCTCATTTTTTAGTATAACACTGTATTTTTCATACAAAACTTTTTCTTTTAACCATAACTCACGAGCCTGTTCCAATTGGGTAGCATCTATTTTGTCCTCACCTGCGCTAACTGGTCAACTATTTCCATCTTTGTTTGACCGTTTTCCATTTCAACTATTGAAGATTTAGAATTGATCGCTTCTTTCAAACCAAAAACAGAAATACCACTTGCAAAATCATATTGTATCTTTCTTAGCTTGTTTTCTATCATGCTGCAGTCCCGAGGAAAGCTACTTATTTGCGCACCATTTTCTTGAATATAACCGATATACTCATCTTGTTGATTGGCCGGTAACACCCGTCTTGCAAACTCTGTTGGGTTAGTCGTTCTATTCCGATTGGTCAATTCGGATAATAAATGATTTAAGAGCTCGCCTTTCTGCTCTGGAGACTCAATTATTTCGTTTATGTACTTCTGAGTAGTTTCAAAAAACCTTTTAGTTAAGATTTGGGGTTGTTCAGTAAGCTTACAACCTAAAAAATTATATAAAAAAAAGTCCGCTACATCTTTATCACCATAGCTTTGTTGTTTATCACATAAAATACCTTTAATAGTCTCTTCTTCTAAATAAAACAGAACAATTTTAAATAACCTTGTTTTCTTGGTAAGCATTAAATCACGTATATGTTGGACATCAAAAGTTCTTAATCCATCTTCCAGTGCCTGCCTGACACGAACACCTTCTTCTCGTTCAACTTTTAAAATAGCCAATCCAATTCTCTGCCCTAATAACAATAAACCGCCTGGATTTACGGCATTTTGTATATTAAATAAGTGCTGTGCAATCTCTTGCGTAATAGATAGTCTTCTGTTTTCATCACAGGAAAAGTATTCATTAATTAACGCTCGAACAGGTGAATCACTTGTTGTATCAAAGATTATCTCTATAGCTGCTGCCGAATCTATTGAATCTGTAATTTTATCATGAAAGAAATTTACAATCTCTGGATTAATTGGAGACGCAATTTGACTAAACACTGGCTCCTCTGATAGGGTATTTGAACCTTCCCGAAGAACTCTACGCGAAAGCTTCTTAGGAATATCATGTACAATTAATTCATCTACTTGTAATCTTCTTAGTGATGTTCGCATAAACCCTACCCCTTCATTTAATCAATGAACAGGCACCATCCATTATTATTCGTAAATTATTATTTCTTCAGTACTCGTGTTCTTGTGTATAACTACTAAAATTTTCGCGTTTTATTTGCATGTTTTTTATTTCTTAAGGATGTGCCCCCAAGTCATATTGGACCAAAAAAACATTGATATCTCATATTCGCCAACAATTAGACTTATTGGTACATTATACCATATAATATTTATGAATAAAGGAGGTAGAGAATTTTGTTTTACAATCAAATTGAGTTTTTTAGGAGGTTTCGTTTACATTATTACGGAAAGGGAAAGAAGGGGTTTTTGAATGGATGAAGCAACGGCAGACCTTATAATAAGCTGGTATAAAAATTTAGAAGACCAGTTGCTGGACTTTATAAATTATGTTCCATTTCATGAAAGGAATATCAATGTTTTCTCGCCCAAACTGGCTACTATAATAACTGAAAGTTGCGGTTTACTGGATTCAGTTATTAAATATGCAACCCTTGACTCGATTACTTTATCCGATGGTACAATAATAAATACGGAAAAACATAATTTAAACATTAGTCATTATGCTGAATTGTACGGGGAACGATTAGCATCGTTTAAAGCAATTCTTCTTTTATCTCCTGTCCAATTCGTAAGACCTTTTTCTAATTGGGATATTTTAGATATTACCTACAAAAATGCGCCTTCTTTGTCATGGTGGAAAGCCCATAATGATATAAAACATGACCGCATCAATAATCTAGAATTAGCAAACCTTAACAATGCTATTAAATCGCTGTGTGGACTTTTTATCGCTATGGTAGACAATGCACAGTTTTTTATTCAAGCAATGCATCGGGCAAAATGGTTATATTATCAACATGCCGTAGAAGTTATATATAATTGGGCTATCGAAGGCTACCCTGTCGGCGGTATTTTTGCAGTTATCAAAACTTCATTGTTTGCTTTACCATTAGGTAGACCAATGCCGGAAGATGTTTTTTGTTTTCGTCCTGCCTCTTATCCAGGTAGTGGACATGTTTTGGTTCCTTATTTTGGTTTTTACTAATTGTAAGAGGATGTGAAATTCATGGATAGCAAAATATATTTTGAGGATTATTGTTCGGGTAAATTTCAAAACCAGAAAACCCTTTGTAGAATTACAAAAGAAAAGGGCAGTAGTATTGAAACGAACGGTGCAAACCCAATGACAATTAGGTTATTGGTTGCTCACGATGATTTACATATAATCAAAACTTTAGCATCTAAATGGAAGTTCGTTAAAGATGCTTCAGGGTTTAATGCATTCAACAATCCTTCAGATGCACCAAGGGTATCCGGTGCACTAAGCTATGAAGTAATCGTGTGTCCTGGTAAATTCGATTTTATTGATGTTCATAAGGCCCTTTTTGGATTCTTTTCTAATCTTAATTCTGCAATGGATCGATTAGCATTCGAAATAGCCAAACTTTATGAAATTAGCGATGACCATATATACTGGAGTTCCTTCTTTGGAAAGAAGCCTACATATTCGATTCCCCCATTTAAAAAAATAGTGAATGATCAAAACCAAAATAAGATCAACTGGGCTATCGAATGTCGACATCGATTACTTCATGATGGTATATTAAGCATTGAATTTGAGGATGAGGATTCAATTCGTCTCCCAAAGTGTCCACGTAATTTTAAATGCAATCATTGGGAGCCGATGGAAACCGCTTGTGATAGTGTTTTCTGGGAAATTATAGACACTATGGATGCGACCTATGGTACCCTATTCAATGAGATAACAGCAAAGGGATTACCTTTAAGGCTATAAAAAAGACTATTTTACTGCTAGTCTCACAAGAAACCGATGAGATAATGGAAAAGATTATTGTACCAAGTAATTAAAATTACGTGTTAAAAAGGTGAAGAAGAGATCTATGATAAACAAGAAACACTTTGGTATTTTAGCCATCATTGTTTTAATTATTTTTACGGCTTATTACTGGAATAACGTCTATGTGCATACGCCATTAAAAGCCATAAATAAAACAAA
>CALCRD010000251.1 GCA_937894355.1 uncultured Bacillus sp. | reverse complement strand
TGGGGATAAAAAAGCGAAACCTTAAAAACGCTGGAAATTAATCACGGTTTCAGGACTTTTCCTTCTTTTCAATTAACATTAGTCGCTAAAGGAAAGTCAAATCAAATTATGTAGTCAACTTCAAAATTAGACGAAATTAGATCCATCTTTTCTAAATTCCATTCAAAAGTTAGAATGGCCGATTGCTCGGATTTATGCGCCAAAAGACGTTTCCCATTTCTAATGATCAAACTTTCGGCTTCCCAAAAGGAAACAGTTTCGTCTTCTCCGGTTCGATTACAGACAAATACAGGCAATCCTGTATCAATTGACCTTTGTTCCCACTCACCATTGGGCCCATCCAGGCCTGGTCCCCAAGAAGATGGAGCTACTATTATTTCTGCTCCTTTCTTCAATAAGCTACGAGCAATCTTGTCTGTATAAGCATCCGCACAGATCATAATTCCAATCTTGATTCCATCCAAATCTAGCACTTCACTAGAATTACCTGAATGACACCAGCCATCTGATAGCGTAGCATTCTTCCTTTGTCTTCCTATCAAATCTCCGTTTCTATTAATCACAAATACAGAATTATAAAGCTCCCCAGTAGCAGTTTTCTCAGGATAACCAATAAATACATTGGTATTTAAAGACTTAACCAACTTTCTAAAATAATTCATCCATTCATCAGGTTGCTGTTGAATCCAATCCGTCCCAATACTCCGAGAAAATTGCAAACCACTAACAGCTAATTCCGGTGTAATAATCCAATCAACATTTTTTTCTGCCGCACGTTTAACTGCTCTTTCAATTAAATCTTGATTATATTGAATATCCCCAGAAATAGGCAATAAGTGCAATAAAGCAATTTTAATTTTCCGCAACACAGCTCCCCCTTTTTGGAATTAAAATGATTTCCAATCATAAAAATACTATCATTATGCCTTTTTATCGAAAATTCAATTTATTAAAGCAGCTCAAAAGCCTGCTCCCCAATTCATTGATATAATAGAAGAAATTCTGTTAATTTTCAATAAAAATGTCTAGAGGTGCAAATAAATGAAAATTGCCTGCGTTCAAATGAATATAGATTTCGGCGAACCAGAGGAAAATTTTAGAGTCGCTGAAAAATATGTAATTGAAGCTGCAGAAGCTGCAGCTGATATCATTGTCCTACCTGAAATGTGGAATACGGGATATGCCCTAGAAAAACTTGAGAAACTTGCTGATGTGAACGGGGAAAGAACCAAGGAATTTTTAGCTTCATTGGCCAAAAGTTATCGTGTGAATATCGTTGGAGGTTCAGTCGCTACAAAAAAAATAGATGGTTTCTACAACACCATGTTTGTTGCAGACCGCACAGGCAATATTGTGGCTGAATACGATAAAACCCATTTATTCAAACTGATGGATGAACATTTATTTATCAATGAAGGCAAGAGTCGGAATTTGTTTGTATTAGACGGGATTGAGTGCGGTGGGGTCATATGCTATGATTTACGCTTTCCCGAATGGATTCGCAACCACGTTCTTGGCGGAGCCAAAATCATGTTTATTCCTGCTGAATGGCCCAAGCAACGAGTGGACCATTGGCAATTGTTGCTTCAAGCTCGAGCAATAGAAAATCAATGTTTCATCGTTGGCGTCAATCGCGTTGGTGAGGACCCCAACAATGAATTTTCCGGTCATTCGATGATTATCGCCCCTTGGGGAGAACTCCTATTAAGCAATCAAACTGCCGAAGGAATCTATTACGCCCAACTAGATTTAACCGAAGTCCAGCGCGTCCGCAAAACCATCCCAATCTTCCAAGACAGACGGACAGACTTATATTAGGGTAGCAAAAGGGATTTTCAATTAACCAAATTACTAACCTTTCCAAACCAAAAACCGCCAATAAGACAGCCATAATCTTAAACGGCGGTTTTTCTCCCACTAAGCTGAAGACTTAGGGGATAGTACAAAAATTAATATTTTAACTTTCTATCAATCGATTGCGGAGGCTTTTCCATCCAGCCTTCTTTAATGGTTAATTTCACACCATCTTTATAATAATCCTGCATTTGAAACATGATTTTTGCTACCCTTGCAACAATATCTGACCTAAAACTAGATGTCATTGCCTGACACAACATGGTAAAACAAAATAATCCCAAACACGAATTCACAAAATATAGCATCAACTTATCGGAAAACGGTGAATTTTCCACCTCAAAGATATTATAATCACTTGCTGCTGGAATAGGGATATTTTCATTCTCAAGTATCTCTTGAAGTGAATCTAATACTGCTTGGATTCCGTCTCTTCCTTTACTAAAATGTTTTTTTAAATCCTTAGAGATGGCCAGTTTACTAAACGCTACGAAAACCATTTTGGAAAAATGCGCTCGATTAATTAACCTAAAAACATTGGCAACTTCGGGCATATTAATAGGCCTAGATTCACCTATTAATCCGCTTAGATATTTCTTTTCATCTACAAAATCCACAACATTTTCTACAGCTAATTGAGGTGGCCTGATATAAACTCCTTTAGATAACATTAATTTAACCATTTCATTTTGGATATTCATGTTAAAATCTATCCCACTTTGAAAATGATTTCTGATCTCTGCTTTAGTACTTTCTGCAAATGCACCGGGATAGGTACTCAAAGAAATCATTGATAAATCATAACAAAAAATCAAGATAAATATATCTGAAAACACCTTACATGCATTAACTTGAATGTCTTCCCTTGTAAGGCCCTTAGGAACAACTAAATTTTCACTGACAAATTGGTTTTTGACTTCCTCCATGCTTTTTCGCGTTTGATTTAACATACTATCAACAATTTTTCTTATTTGCCCATCTTCGGTGGTCTCAATAAAATATTCCAAAAATCTTAGTTCCATACTATATTTCATATAGACTGCCCAAATATTAGATATTTCTGATGACGTTAATCCTACAGAGGACTTCTTACATTCTTCCGCTCCCATTCAATCCCTCCTTATTTATTTAATATCCCATTTTCAGGAAATATTATTACTAATTCTTTGAGAAAAATGAATTTTCTTCTTTGGCTCTTTTCTCAAACATTGTTGCTTCATAAGATGAGAATGAAGAGATTTGATAGTAAAACAGCAAACATTTATGAGAAAAGAGCTTGCAAATTTACTTTCAAGCTACAAAATAGTTGATATCACGTTAAAATCGGGTTTAAGATTTTAACAACAAACTTTACGAAAACAGCCTTTTCTTTTGATGATGTCCAACTTCACTGGCGAATACCCCACTGCAGGAGAAAAAAATAAAGAGCCCAATCCATTCACTAGATTGCGCTCTTACAATTAAATTTATCGTATTTCAATGAACTTTAACCTCAGATACGGAAATTTTAAAATAGTTATTGCACTTTTTGAATCCTTCGTTACTTTATCCCATTTTCATTTAAAAATGGTCCATATCGTTTATCAGTATTTGGAATGTGTTGATATAACCAATCACGAACTAATGCAGTAATCTCTGGAGTAATTTCTGCTTCACCCGCGTTAAATTGGGCAACCACCCCTCCAACTAGCGCTACTAAATCATCATGCATTTTTTTGTGTGCTTCATAATCAGGGTAACCGGTTTCTAGCATAAACTTTTCTTCAGTGGCGAAGTGCTCAACAACATAATTAACTAAAGCGTTTAATTTTTCTGAGATTACTGCTCTGTCTTCTGCAAGCGAAGCATCCAGTTCATTCACTAGTCGAAAAATTTCCTGATGTTGTCCATCCACTTCATCAACGTTAACAGAGTATTTGTCTTCCCAAGTCATTAATGCCATTTGTAAAACCTCCCAATTTATTGTCAGTTCTTGTAAACATTTACATTTTAACACAGCTGAAAGGTTTAGAATTTGTAAAATGAGGGAAAATATTGAATATTTTGTGAATGGTTTTGCCAAATAATAATTTTGCTATTATCTCCTCCTCTTATGTTAATTCTGCTGGTTACTAAATTAAGGATTAGACTCCTTATCTACATGCTATCTTTCGAGAATGAAAGAGAACCTCATTTTGATCCATACCGGGAACACAATAAAACCGAAGGTCCTCAAGGCTTTCTGCCCGACTTCCTTCGGTTCGAACTTCCTATATTCGATTCATACCAGAACTACCGTTTATAGCTCCTGCTCTTTTTGCAATTCCTTCAAGTACTCTTCTTTTCCATCGCGATAAAACAAATTATACGTATCAAAAGGGATGATTCTTCCGTCCGGATGAGCAATATGAACACAAGCTTTCTTTACGGAACGAACGTCTAAATCATAATTGTCCATGAACTTCATAATTAAGACACGAAACACATTTTGGTATCCTAGTCCTTTGGGCAAACTCACCATAGGAAGGCAGCATAATAAGCTCTTTAATGAACTAAACCCGCTTTGCGGAGAGTGGTTCAAACTGAAAAGCTCAAATACTTTCTTTTTCAAGACTTCATCACTTTCAAACACAATCGTGTTGCGTTGTCCCTCTAATAAGATATCGGGATCAATCATTCCTGTAAGCGGCGTAATCTTACCATTTATTTTCAAAGCATATCCCATGGCCAAACAATCGGAATGACATGGAACTGGAATAATATCTTTTTCGTTAAAAACGTCCGATTGGTCAATAATCTTCTGTCGGACTTCACTTAAAGTTAGCCGATCGGTGGCTGGATCGTAATCTTCAGTTCGACCTGCATGTTGAATAGGCTGGAAGGTTACACCACGGACACATTTTTGTTGCGTACCATATTCGATTATTTTCCCGATTTCCTGGTCATTCAAGCCTTTTTTTAAGGTTACAACCAATGTCGTAGAAATATTGTATTCATTCAAATGTTCAATCGCCTTCCTGCGAACCTCGCGCAAATCTACTCCTCTTAACTCCTTCAACGCTTCTTCCTCAAGACTATCGAACTGGAGGTAGAGTTCAAAGCCCGGCATGTAGGTCGCCAGCTTTTTAACAAATTCTTTGTCATTGGCAATTCGCAAACCGTTCGTGTTCACCATTAGATGTTTAATCGGGCGTTTTTTGGCACTATCTAAAATATCAAAAAACTGAGGATGAATCGTTGGCTCGCCACCACTAATTTGAACGACATCAGGCTCGTGTTCATTTTTCACAATCGTATCGAGCATGGCATCAATCTGTTCCAATGTTCTCCATGTAGTCCGTTTTGGGCCAGATTCTGCAAAACAAATCGGGCATTGCAGATTACATTGATCAGTAACCTCAACAATAGTTAAACAGGAATGTTGTTCATGGTCAGGGCACAAGCCACAATCATATGGACAACCATATTTAATCCCAGTATTCCATTGGTACGGCATCTCATTTGGCTTTATGTATTCTCGGCAGCGTTTATAATACTCTACATCTGTTGAAATAAGTACTTTTTCCTGGCCATGGATACGACAACGCTTAACCATGTAGACACTATCATTTTCGATGATAATCTTTGCTTCTACCTTTCTTAAACAAGTCGAGCAAACACTGCTAGTTAAATCATAATACAAATAAGGTCGTTGTTTAGCCATTTTCCATTCCCCCATTTTTTTGCCTCTTCTTTTTTTGAAAAAATAAATAGCCATAATAAAAAATTCCAAATAAACAGGCCCACTGAATTGCACTCATATCAAGATATGGCTTTGGAATCGGTTTAATCCATTCGATTAGCGATCTAAAACCTAAGTAACTAGTCATAAAAAGTTGAAAAACAAAACCTTCCCAAGGTTTCTTTTTCAGAAATTGATAAAGAATTAAGATTAACAGAATCAAAAATAATATTTCATAAAGCTGTGTTGGATGACGCGATATGCCGTCTCCAAAATCAATTCCTAGCCAAAGATTCGTTTGAATTCCATAGGTTCGATCCTCCATGCCTGCCAAAAAACAACCAATTCTTCCGGTAATTAGCCCCACAGCAATCGGGATGGCCATATCATCCCCCGTAGACGTGTGGTGACCGATTATCTTTTTAGCAGTTTCAACACCAATTAATCCTCCTAATAGACCTCCGACAATTGTCTTTCCGTTGAGGATGGACTCCCACTGCCCCTTTTCAATCAAATCCCCAAGCACAAATATATTTTCTAATGAAGCCAACAGAAGTGCGCCGGTTAACCCTCCAATAATCGCACCGACTAACACGCCAATTCCCTTTTCTTCTGGAACGTGATTAGGCCTTCTCAACCTAAGATATAATTGAAAGCCAACAATAAAAGCCAAACTTTCTAATATAGGATGTGGGTTTATCTCTTTTCCAAACATATGTAAGTAAACAGGAAAATCCATTCGGTTCCCCTTTCATTTTCAAAAAATTTTCCACTTATATTAAAAGTAACTTTTTTCACTATAATTGTAAATATATTCTCATAATTTTTAAAAAACAGTATTTTAATTTAAGATATACTATATAATATTTGAAAAAACAACTTTTGCGTAAAAGGATAATTTAACTCTTATTTTAAACCTGGATTAATTAATAAGGCGGGATAATGATGAATAGTGGAAATCAACCTAAACCAAAAAGTACGAAGGAGTTTATAGCAGGAATAGTTATTAGCATAGCTTTACTTCCGACAATTTTTATTTTTGGGCCTTACACTTTATTTGCATGGGCTATTTTTCTGATTATTTTCATTGCCAATAAACAAAATTCTTTGGCAAAAGGCATGGCGGTGGGAAGTGCAATTGCCATTTTTATTTCTCTGATTATTTGTGGAAGCTTTATTATTGGCATGTAGCAGTGATAAAAATGATCAAGCACAAAAATGGCAACTACCAAATAGGTGAGTTGCCTTTCTTTTTCCATAATTCACCTCCTCTTAGACGACTGCGCCCTTGGTAATGGAGATAGCCTTTCCCCATCATTCATTCTTTCCCATCCACTCATAAATTGATTATATAAGCGATGCTAAGTTGTCACAAAATTTCAATAGATTAGATGAGAATTCTCACGATTTTTCTATAAAATAGAATATACAGATAAATTAAAAAACATTTTAATGTCCTTGTTAACTGTTTAAATATTAGTTAGATAACTTGGGGGGCGTTTTTGGATTCTCCTTTTATCTAGCTCCAAATTTTTAAATCAAAAGGGAGTGTTGAAAATGTACTACGAGGAAGTCAAAGCAAAGTTAGAGGATTCCAAATATGTATTAATGAAAAGAATGAAGACGTCTACCTTATCAAATGAAGAATTGGAAGCGCTTCAAAAGAAGCTTCAAAACTATGATTATATTATTGAATTGACAGACATGAACCATTTCGGACGAGGTCAAGATTATTTTCAACGCATTGTTAGTATTTTATAGATTGAACTTCCATCAGTGGGGATTTTACTTCCTGTACATCTGTGATAAATAAAGCATCGGGTAACTTGAATCATTTCGTTTACAAGTTACCCTTATTTTTCGGCAAAAATTTCGCTAATTGTCTAATTGCCTTTTTTAAAAAAAGTGTTGTGGTAATGCCAACACCTAACTTTATTAAGCCAACCTTTCAATATCAGGTACCGCAAAAGGTCCGATACGGCCGATTTGCATCCTCAGGTAGCGCGCAGTAATCAGTTTGTTCAGAGCTATGTGCAAAGGGGCTTGATAGTGCCTTTAGTAGCCGCTCCATCACACTGTAGTCACCTTGTTTGACTGCTGCATCTAGGGCTTCTTCTACCCGGTGGTTCCGAGGGATAACTGCAGGATTGCTGTCTCGCATCAACTTGTGTACAGAAGCTTTTGATTCTACCTGCCTGGCTAGTCTTGCCTGCCAGAGCTCATTCCATTTAGTGAATTCTTGAGTTCCAAACCAGGCAATATCTTCTTGGTTTTCAAAGGTCAATGCCCGGAAGGTATTCGTATAATCTGCCCGGTTCTTTTGCATCAAATTGAGGAATTCTTCAATAAGTGCTTCATCCTGCTCCTCTTCGTTAAATATTCCCAACTTTGCCTTCATTCCCTTGAGCCAATTCCCTTGAAACAAATCGGCAAAATCGGCAAGAGCATCCTGGGCTAGCTTCACAGCCTGCTTTTCATCGTCATGTAAGAGTGGCAGTAGCGTTTCCGCAAATCTCGCTAGATTCCACCCGGCAATATACGGCTGATTCCCATAAGCATAGCGTCCATCTCTATCAATGGAACTGAATACTGTGGCCGGATCATAGGTATCCATGAAGGCACAAGGACCATAATCAATCGTTTCTCCACTAATAGCCATATTGTCAGTATTCATCACCCCGTGAATAAAACCAACCAATTGCCATTTAGCTATCAAATCAGCCTGACGCATAATCACTTCCTTCAGTAGCGTAAGATAGCGATTCTTATCAGCTTCAATCTTTGGAAAGTGGCGATTAATGGTATAGTCTGCCAGGACCTTCAATTCATCAAATGTTCCCCATTGTGACACGTATTGAAAAGTACCAACACGCAGATGACTGGCCGCCACACGGGTTAAAATTGCACCAGGCAGGTTCGTTTCGCGAATCACTAATTCTCCGGTTGTCACAACTGCTAAACTACGGGTTGTGGGAATACCAAGTGCATACATGGCCTCACTGATGATGTATTCGCGAAGCATTGGCCCAAGTGCCGCTCGACCATCACCCCCACGAGAATATGGTGTTCTACCGGAACCCTTAAGTTGAATATCAAATCGTTCACCTGAAGGAGTGATTTGCTCCCCTAAAAGAATAGCCCGACCATCGCCTAACATCGTAAAATGACCAAATTGATGACCCGCATAAGCTTGTGCAAGCGGCGAAGCACCTTCAGGAATCTGGTTGCCAGCTAACATTGCCACGGATTCATCGCTTTGCAGTGATTGAACATTTAACCCCAACGAACCTGCTAACGAATCATTGAGAATGATTAACTTTGGTGAGCGTACTGGGGGCGGGTTGAGACTAGCGTAAAATGAACTTGGAAGATGAGAATAACTGTTGTCAAAATTCCATCCTGCTTCAATTAATTGCTTACCTTTTGTCATCGTAGCTCCTTTTCTTCGTCTGTCTTTTTGTGTTCTTCATAAGAATCAAATATCTAAAATATAGCTCTTATAGTTGAGTTTTCAATTCTCAAACTAAACTTTACGTTCTATTATAATGTTTGCATTGGCAAAGTTATTATTCTTTTTATTAGGCTCTTTTCTCAAACATTGTTGCTTTTTAAGATGAGAATGAAGTGATTTGACAGTAAAACAGCAAACATTTATGAGAAAAGAGCCTGCAAACTTACTTTCAAGTTACAAAATTGCTGATAACTAGTAAAAATCGGGTTTTTGATTTTTACCACGTTAAAATCGGGTTTAAGATTTTAACAACAAACTTTACGAAAACAGCCTTTTATTAAAACCGATCGCCAAAAACAAAAAAACCGCTCCCCAATTGTGATTTCAGCTAACAATTGGGGAGCAGTTCTTTTTAGAGATAAGATAATGTATTAATTAAGCAACATTTTTGATTTCTATTCTCTTTCCATGTTTACGCCACTCTTTATATTCAGCCGCAGCAGTGAAAAGTACATCTGTTGATGAATTGAGTGCTGTTTCAAATGAGTCTTGTAAAACACCAATGATAAAGCCGACACCAACAACCTGCATAGCAATTTCGTTCGGGATTCCAAATAAACTGCATGCTAGAGGAATTAGCAAAAGTGAACCTCCGGCAACTCCTGAAGCACCGCAAGCACATACAGCTGACAGAACACTCAGGATGATAGCTGTAGGTATGTCCACTTGAATATTAAGTGTATGCACCGCTGCGAGTGTCAAAACAGAAATAGTTACTGCCGCGCCCGCCATATTAATAGTTGCACCCAAAGGAATAGATACAGAATAAGTATCTTTGTCTAAACCTAATTTTTCACATAGCTTCATATTAACTGGAATATTTGCTGCCGAGCTTCGGGTAAAGAATGCTGTTATACCGCTTTCCCTGATGCACTTGAGCACAAGGGGGTATGGGTTCTGACGGATTACTGCAAACACCATGATTGGGTTGACTACAAGTGCCACAAACAGCATACACCCAATCAAAATAACCAGTAATTTCCCATAGCTTAGTAAAGACTCGATCCCATTGGTTGTAATAGATTCAATAACAAGACCCATAATACCAAATGGGGCGAATTTTATTACCCATGTAACCATTTTCGATACCGCATCTGAAAAATTAGAAATCAGCGTTTTTGTTGTTTCCGGTGCATTTCTTAAAGCTATACCTAGAACAATTGCCCAAGCTAAAATACCAATGTAGTTTGCATTATAAATCGCTTTAACTGGGTTATCGACAACGTTAAGTAATAGTGTTTTAAGAACCTCTACTACACCACCAGGAGCCGCTAAATCTTCAGCGCCCTTTGCAAGGGTTATGCCTACTGGAAAAATAAAACTTACAATAACGGCTATTAATCCAGCTAAAAAGGTGCCTAAAAGGTATAGCGAAATAATTGATTTCATGTTCGTCTTTTGACCGTTCTTGTGCCCCGCAATGGCTGACATAACCAGGAAGAGTACCAATACAGGTGCAATTGCTTTTAACGCTCCTACGAATAAAGTCCCTAAAATGACTACTGGCTTTGCCACTTCTGGAATCGTTACAGCTAGCAAAATACCAATTAGCAAACCTACGATTATTTGTTTTACCAGGCTCAGACTACTCCACATATTCCAAATTCTTTTCATAGATGTTTCCCCCACTAGTTAAGATGATGATATTACAACATTTAATACCCAATTTAGAAGTTCTGATGATAGGCTATTTCCTTCAAGTAACCAAAAGATAGAATAAAATTCAGATTATTTCAGATTATTAATTTGTTCTTTGTTCAAAAAGTCCATCCCAAAAACACAAATGTTCTTCTAATAAATTTTATTATAAAGACTATTTTGGTATATTACAATAACATTATTTACCTC
>CALCRD010000250.1 GCA_937894355.1 uncultured Bacillus sp. | reverse complement strand
CAATACTCCAATCCATCGTCTCCGGTAGTTGGTCAACACTGGTTTGACAAAGATAATCTTTTTATTATGCAGCAATGGAACGGAACCGCGTGGGATAAGAAATTAAGATTATTTGTTGGTGAAGCTACTACTGATGCTAGTTCGGTTACAAGCGTTACATGTTATGCGATACAGGGAAGTTCTGTTGTGATAAGTAATGTTTTGGCGGCGGATCAAGTTCAAACACTTTCTCATAATTTAGGACGTAAACCAAATAAATTAGGAATATCACTATTATGCATATCCGGAGATATGGGGTTTAGCGTTGGGGACGAGGTGTTTGCTTTTCCGAACCATGTTGACGAAGCGCGTGCGCGGCGTTGGATCGTTGCTGCTGATTCAAGTTATATAACTATTGGTATTGGTCAGTCAATAGTGATGGTGCATAAATTAACTGGAGCATCTGGTTTGATTAATTTTGCTAATTGGAAATTTAAAATTAGGTGCGAGGTGTAATTGGTGGCAAACGCGTAGTTAACAAAACAAAAGGTTTACGTTGATCACAGTCAAGTAATTTACAAAATTGGAAAACAAGAGTATAATAAATATAAAGATTAAATTGCAAAAAAGGGGGTTGTGTTTATGAAAATAAGAAAGATTCTGCTTTTTATTATGTCTTTATTTTTATTAATGACTGCAATTACATTGCCGGGATGCGGTGGCAAATCAAGAAGTAAACAAGCAAGAATAAGAGTATTCCAAACATCAGGAAACGGAGGGATAGCTAGGATTATGCCTAAGCTAATTATTAATAGCAATATTGCTTATGCAGACAATATGGAACTTGGCGTTAACGAATCTTATATTTTATATACGTCTAGTACGACTAATGTCATACGAGCATATGTTGAAGATGACAACGGTATTCGCAAAACTGATGCAGTAACTGTTACACCAGACTATAGTTCAGAAGGAATGGCAAAATGCATTGATATTACACATCAACTTGATATTCCTAATGGAGGGGTTGATTTTGGTATTCGGTGGGCTTCCTCTGGTAAATGCAAGATTGTATTAACGGGTGGCGGGCTAACCAGAGAGATTAATATTCTAGCGTGGAACTTAAAACAAAATCTTTCACAAGGCATCATCGTAGATGGTTCTGGATATACGCCCGTAAACAAAGAAGATGGTGATATCTATGAGGAAATTGGTGATTATTGTTTAAACGGTGATTGGTATCTGGCTGATACCTGCAATTCTGTTGATTGGATGCAAAAATTCAAAGAAGTTACAGAAGTTAAAACTGGCTCTTTTAAAGATGGCCCTCATGTTATGAAAATGGGTGATATTGATGCTATAGGCGATATTTATGTTAGTCGTGCAAAGAACGGAGGATTTATTAAGTCTGTTCGTTTGAAGTGGACTGATTTGGTTTTTGATTACTGTGGCCCAGATGGACAATTTAGAGACTTTTAAGAGCCGAAAGGCTCTTTTTTATATATTATATAATTTACTATTAAAGGATGTGATACTATGGATTGTTTTGAAGCTCTAAGACATCATCTAGACAAGCTAGCAGATTACCCAGCGATTAAAATAATGGCTGGGTTTTTTGTTTGGCTCTTTGCGTTTTTGTTTGGTGATTTTTCGTTGGTGTATGGCGCTATTATGTTTTTCGTGGTGGCTGATTTGATAACGGCGCTTTGGTTCGCGTGGGTAGACCCTGATTCGCGGATTCAGTCGTTTCGTATGAAAGAGGGGGTTGCGAAGTTATTTTTGTATTCGGGTGCATTGTCGATAGCCCATTTTTGCAGTTTTGTCCCGTTTTTGGCGACGGTTGAATTTTGCACTCAAGGTGCGGTTGCCGCGACAGAATTAATTTCGCTGGTGGAAAATGCCCAAAAATTGTGTAAGCACTACGGCGTAGAGAGCAAACTTTTAGACCTGTTATTAAAGATTTTAAACGGGAAGATGAAAGAGCTTGGAGGTGATGATACATGATAGCACTAAAACTTGTCAGATTCGCTTTTAAGGACAGTTATACAATCGGGAGACTATTTATCAATGATAACTATTTCTGTGACACTCTGGAGGACGTTGTACGCCATGTAGGGCAAAAGGTACATGGTAAGACCGCAATCCCTGCTGGGACTTATAAGATTGTCGTTAACAGGTCGCCGAAGTTTAAGCGGGATTTGCCTAGACTGTTGAACGTCCCGGGATTCGACGGCATATTAATCCACCGGGGCAACACTGCCAAGGACACTTCCGGTTGTATCCTTGTTGGCGAAAATAAAGCCGTTGGTGAATTGAGAAATAGTACGCAATACGAAAGCCTGTTGGTTAATATTTTGAAAGGCCATGCAGACATTGAAATCCAAATATATAATAAGGAAGGAAGTTTTTAAAATGTTACTAAAAACGATCTGGGAAAAGTACGATCAGTTTGTAACTGCCGTTCTGGGATTCCTGCTGGGGTTTATGGCGCGGGGGGTCCTGAACTGGTTAATCGGGTTACCGTGGATTGGCTGGATGTTTAAATGAATAGCAACGATTAAAGCCCCTGCCGTAATGGTGGGGGCTTATTTTTTTATGGAAAATATTAAAGAAAATATAGATTTATGCTTGACTATGTGTTACGCGTGTGGTACAATAGTATCAAGAGGTAAGGGAAAACCTCAAAATAACGCGGCTCGGCGATAAGAGCGGAAGGAGAATAAAAATGAGAAACACTGAACTAATAAAAAAATATGGTCTAAAAGTAGATTTTAGGAGATTGCCCGGCTATCGAAGACTGCAAGAAGTAATAATTGGAACTTGTAATACAGACAAAGTAAGCGCCGAAGAATTGGAATACATTAAATTACACAAAGCAGAAATTATTGCAGAGATTAGAGCAATAGAACAGAAAGAAAAAGATGAGATCAAGGCAGAGAAACAAGCGAAAATTGAAGCAATTAAATCAGGGGAAATAAAAATAAAGGTGCGGTATCACGATGGAGAATATTTAAGCGGGTATACAGTATTTGACGAAGAAGCAGAATTGCTAGAAGAATTAATGGTCGCTAAGGACATCAGTGGTTGGGGCTGTCGCGTTGAAGATGAATTAGTAAAAAAATTAGGTGAAGAATTTACATATGAACAAGCCGTGGAATTCGCCAAACCAGCTTTAGAAGCAGAAGCAAACTTTATTTCAGAAAAAGAAGCAAAACGACAAGCGATTTTCGACGAAGCAAAAAGAACTGGCCAAAAACAATTACTTTTGCAATATTCTGATAGCTGCAATGACCCGAACGAAGACTGCGATGTTGATATTTGTTATGAATACGCAATGCCGAATGGGACGATCAAGACCGAAAGACACCACACCTGGTAAATAAACGGCTAGCCGGGAGCCAGAATCCCGGCACAAAATAAAATTTTAGGAGGAATTAAAATGGCTAACTATGTAGAAAATTTTGAGTTTGAGGGCAAAACTATTATTGTTGACTATACCGAACATGAATTTGACGAAATAGCAGCTAAATTCGGAGTTGAAATCTTATCAAAAACGCAAATTGAATATCCATTTATTAATACAGGCATTGGTGTTCAATCAAGTGCATATTTATATGAATATACCAGTCAAAAAACAAACAAAAAAGCTTACCTATATCAAATTAGTTATTTTTATATTGATGAAGTTAGTTTTCAATTTTTCTCTTGTGAAGATAAAATAGATGATTTAGCAGGAATGATTAAATATTATGACAAGATTGATGCAGAACATTTAGCTAAACTCAGAGCCGAAAAACAGGAGGAAAAATAAAATGCTTACAATAAACGGCGCTTGGTACATCAATCAATTACCCCAGCACATAGTTTTGGAGCTAGAGGACGGCAGCTTGACCAAAGTTCAATTATCGCCTTTTCGCGAACTAACCAAAAAAGATTTTAGCGACTACAAGGGGTATCACCCGCGCAAATGCAAGGGTCAACCTCTCCCCGATTACCTGTACCGCTTTTACGGACTTGAAAAAAACGAAGAATCCCTATCAGAAGTCGTCCGTGCGCGGGTGACACCGAGCGAAAAAGCCAAGTTGAAAGCCTATGCAGCGAACTTGGAGCCACCGACAACGGAATCGGAACTGATCAGAGAATGCGTCAAAAAATTAATAAAATAAGGAGGGATTTAAAATGCATTATAACGGTGCACTGCATCAGTCGTTTAAAGTCTGCATAGACAATAAAGGAAAATGGGAATATCTTTGTGAAGTCGGCAGTTATGAGGAACTAGAACCTTACGCAATCCATTACGGCATGATTATAGCTGTCGGAGTAGTCGATCACGAGCCGGAGATTTTATACAAGGAAGATTTAGTTGGAGAAGAAATCGAAGAATTATAGCAATAAAAATGACTGTAATCCAGACAAACAAATAAAGGAGGCGGCACGATGAAAAACTACTGCCAATGCTGCGCAAAATATAGATTTGTAAAAGAACATGATGGTATAAATCTTTGTGCCGCGTGCGTACGAAAAATCAGAGAGGGGAAAGAGGATTATTTTTTCAAGCTTTACCCAGATGCAAAAATTTAGGACAAAAAGACCGGGGAAACCCGGTTTTTAATTTGTCAATTTTAACTTGTTTTTTTACAAAACTCTTGAAAATTATCGCAATAATGTTATAATTATTACGAACGTATGTTTGGAAGGAGGGCAGAAAAAATACCTTTGCGGCAACAAAGGTATGTTAGGCTTAATGCGCCACATCTAGATTTTGCTTAATTTGAATATACCACATATGGTACTTGACTTGCAAACGGTTTTATACGCTTTAATCTAAAATTAACACATCGGAGGGTAAAGATGAGTGAACCAGTAAGCAGGATAAAAATAGAGGAAATTAAATTACCAGATAACATTCAAAAAATAGTTTATCGTGTGAATGGACAAGTTTTTGTGATAGAAAGTTCTATTTTTTCGGGTATAGCTTAGCCCGTTTTTGTGACGTGGACAAGGTTAGGTATGCCTTGGGACTACCACCATTATCCGCGTCACAACCGAAGCGATATTTAACGAATATATCTTCGGGTGTTAAAATGATTTTATCAACAAATCTATAAACAACTTTTTTGCAAGCTGCTAGGTCGCTTCGATCAATAGCAGCTTTTTTATTTTCCTCTAAAAACTCAATCATGTTTGTTCTGGAATACGGGATTTTTAATCTAGAAGTTATTTCGTTAAGAGCTGATTCCATTTTCTCCGTTTCGGCGGTAAGCCTTTTTATTCTAGCTATCGTTTCCGGGGTGTCTAACCCTTTTTCTATAGCTCTATACAGGTTATCAATTACTTGTCTCGAATTAATAATCCGCTGCTGCATTTGTGCGTGTTCTTCTTTTAATTCGATGTTCTGTTCGGCGTAACGCCGTTCCAGTTTGTCCAACAATTCTTCGATCGGGTCATTAAAAAACACCCTAACAATATCATCGAGAACGTAATTCTCAATAATTTCTTTTCTGATTTCAACGTTCTTACAGCCGTTTTTTAGTCGTTTCCGCTCGTTGCAGCAATAAAAATAATACTGGATTTTATTTTTACCTCCTTTTCGGCTGTTGCCAACATACGAGCCGCCACAATCATCACATTTTATTTTCCCGGTTAAAATATAAACCATGTTCGAACCCACTTTGGGCGTTGCGTGTTTATTTTCTGCCACAGAAGCCGCGACTTTATCCCAAGTTTCTTGATCGATTATTTGTGGGATGGCGTTTTTAATTATAATAACTTCTTCGGGGCTTTTCTTTTTGCGGGGGTTGTCCCCGTATCCCCGGTTATAAATATAATGGCCTAAATATTTTTCATTTACTAAAATGTCATGGATTGAATTTTTCCCAAAGGGTTTTCCCCTTTTGGTTTTATGCCCTTTTAATGCGTCAATAATTTCACTATAACTTTTATTTTCTGCACGTAGTTTAAAAATCAGTTTAACCGTTTTGGCTTCGGTTTCATTGATAATATATTTTTTATCTTTACCTACATCATATCCCAAAGGAGGAATGCCGCCACAATGCAGCCCTTTTAAAGCGTTTTCGTTTAATCCTTTCATGGCTTCACGGCCAAGGTTCTTAGAGTAGTATTCGGCCATTGCTTCAAGCATAGCTTCTAAAATACCGGATTCCGGGGAATCATCAAGCGGCTGAGCGACTGCAATTAATCTAACTCCGCACTGGGTCAGCTTGCGCTTGTAAATAGCTGAATCGTACCGGTTGCGTGCAAACCTATCAAATTTATGAACATAGCAAAAATCCGCTTGAACCACTCCGACGGCCAAGTCATCAAACATTTTTAAAAACTGCGGTCTGTCGTCGGTTGTAGCGGACTTCGCTTCGTCGATGTATACTTTTACTATTTTTACATTGTTTTTATCAGCAAAATCATTTATTGCTCTTAATTGTGCGTCAATACTAGCTTCATCTTGATTCAAGCTAGAATATCTGGCATAAACTACAGCTCTCATTATTTGCCCTCTTTTAATTGTTTTTTAAGTTCGGCTCTTGCTTTTAACCCTTTGAGCATATCAATAATTTGTTTTTGCTCATCAACTTCTAATTGCCCCAGCATTTCTTCTAAATCCTCAACGGTTGTCCCGTCGATCAATCCGAAAGAAACATTTGCCCGTTCTCCCTTATCATCAACCAACCCCAAAAGATAATCAGTAGTAACTCCAAAAAAGATAGCTATTTTTTTAAGGGTTTCGTAGTCCGGCGAAGACTGATCTGTTTCCCAGCTTGCCAAGGTGGATCTGTTTTTAATATTTAGAATTTTTTTAAAATCTTCTTGTGTTAAATCTTTTTCATTCCGCAAATTCCGGATTTTTTCACCTAAGGTCATGGCTTAATTCCTCCAAAAATATAACTTTGACATTGTTAATTATACTGCATTTTGTCCGTTTTATCAACATATTTTTGTTAACATTTTCGACTTTTGCTTGACTTGTCGAAAATCTCGACTTATAATTATAAGCAGAAGGGGAAGAAAATATACCAACAAACGGAGGTGAAATTATGAATATTAAAAACGAAGCGTTGATTAACGCTAGAAAAGTTAGAAAGTGGACACAGAATAAGGCCGCAAAGCGCGCAAATATTGAACGTTCGACGCTTGCATCTCTCGAAACAACAGGCAATTTACCAAACCTAAAGACCGCTTACAAAATCGCGGACGCTTACGGATTGAGTGTATATGATATTTTTTTACCCGAATACGTCGAAAATATCGACAAAGGAGAGTAACAAAATGGGACAAGCAATTATGACAGCGGGCAAAAGAACTAAAAATGGAATTGTTTGGGTCGGATTACAAACTACCGATTCAGAGGGCAACGAAGATTATCAGATTGCAGTTGTTGATACTTATATCGACTTTTTGAAACAGAGTAAAGGAGATGAAAACGATGGATAAATTACAGTTTTTTGATTATCAAGGTGTGGGAGTCAGAACGGTTATTAAGGATAATGAACCGTGGTTCGCGGCCAAAGACGTTTGCGATATTTTAGAAATATCAAACAACCGCGACGCGATCGGAAGGTTGTCCGCCTCCATGAAGGGGGTCGCTACTACCGACACCCTCGGCGGCAACCAACAAATGACGGTTATTTCCGAAGCCGGGGTTTACAAATTAGTTTTTACCAGCCGCAAACCAGAAGCGGAAAAGTTTACTGATTGGATCGCGTTGGAAGTTATCCCATCCATCCGCAAACATGGCGGCTATCTGACACCCGAAAAAATCGAAGAAGCGCTTTCAGACCCAGACACCATCATTAGACTAGCAACAGACCTTAAAAACGAGCGTAAGAAGCGGGTTGAAGCTGAGAAAACAAACTCATTGTTAATGCACGTGAACAAAACCTACACAGCGACGGAAATAGCAAAAGAAATAGGTTTCCGGTCAGCGACAGCGTTAAATGCAGATTTGGAAGAAAGAAAAATCCAGTATAAGCAGAACGGAACTTGGGTTTTATACAGTAAGTATGCGGACAAGGGTTATGTAGATATCAAGCAAGAGATTTTGAGCAACGGAACAACTCTTTATCATCGAAAATGGACGCAGCTTGGAAGGGAGTTTTTATTAAAGCTTTATGAGCGAGGTGGTTCCCAGTGCAGTTAACTATTGATATGGAGTT
>CALCRD010000249.1 GCA_937894355.1 uncultured Bacillus sp. | reverse complement strand
TTAGAAACCCCCACTTCAAATTTTCGCTAGAAAATTAAGTGGTGGGAGTATTCATGGACAGGACACTGTTAAAAAAATATCACAAATAGCTCCTAATACAAAAAACTGTCAATAATGATTAAATATCAGCAATTTCTGCTTTCAAAAATCTGATAAAAGTCATGACTTCTTCTGTTTCCACTTTTGTTACTAAATAGGTTTTTGAAGTGGGAGGAGTTATGTTGGTAGGCTTAATTTCAATCAATTTATTCATGCTAAGTTCATCTTTAACCATTGTCATAGGTAAATAGGAAACCCCCAACCCCTCCTCGATAAATCGTTTAGTAATTTCCACTTGATTCACCAGCATTGTCCGAATAGTGGGATAATACCGTCTGATGTTACTCAACAAATCCTTCCAATATTCGGGGTGGTTATGGGTGATAATCCTATATTTTTGGAGAATTATCTCTTCATTAAGGACTGCTTCCGGCTGATTATCACTAGATCCAACTAGAATGACCGGTTCTTCATGAACAATTTCGGAAGATACATTTATTTGGATAGGCTGTTTCCTCGTTAATCCTAAATCTGCTCTACCAGCACTGATTTCTTGGCCAACTTGATAGGATTTAACAACATTAATAGTTACTTCTATCCCTGGATTCTCATCCATAAATTTCCTCAATAAGGTTGGAAGAATGGATGAGGCAATTTGCGGTGCTGAGGCAATCGTTAATGTTTGATCATACCCTTGTTTCCATAATTCAAAATCGTCATATCTTTGTTCATATTTGGCAACGATCTCGGTTGCATACGGAAGATATTTATAGCCTGCCGGTGTAAGAGTAACCGTTTTTCCCGGTCTATTAAACAATTGAATATTAAGATGTTCTTCAAGACGTCTAATATGTTTGGTAATCGCAGGCTGGGTTAGATAAAGCTCTTCTGATGCTTGTCTAAAGTTTTCGTATTTTGCTGCTACAATAAAGGTTTTCAGCCATTTAATATCCATATTAATCATTACTCCAAATCCTATTAATAACACTTTGTTATCAATTTACATTTTTTTCGTTTCTTTCCATTATAAAGAATTTTGCTTATAATGAGTATATCGAATTAAAAATTTTAAAAGGGGACGATCAAAATGGAAAAAGTTGAACAGAGAGCAGAAGTTAAGAAAAAGTTTAATGAAAATGCTAATCAATACGATAGACAACGCGAAAAACTAATTCCATGCTTCCAAGATTTTTATTCGATCCCGGTTTCAGTAATGGAAACGTCAAAGGAATCACCTACCATCCTTGATATCGGGGCTGGCACTGGACTTTTCTCTTCCTTTGTTTTAGAAAAA
The DNA here is from genome assembly GCA_937894355.1 of uncultured Bacillus sp. Lineage (GTDB taxonomy): Bacteria > Bacillota > Bacilli > Bacillales > Cytobacillaceae > Bacillus_BU. The sequence continues at coordinate 13,713 of CALCRD010000249.1, read as the reverse complement.
TTTCCAAAAGCTAATATTACGTTAATTGATTTATCAGAAAAAATGCTAGAAGTCTCCAAAAATAGATTTAAAGACAATAGTAATATTTCTTATATTATTGATGACTATACTACACATCAATTTGATACTAAGTTCGATATTGTCATTTCTTCACTGTCGATCCATCATCTGACAGATGATGAAAAAAGAAATCTTTATCAAAGGATTTTTTCACTTTTACATAATGATGGGGTTTTACTGAATGCAGACCAAGTACTTGGTCATACACCTTCTATTGAATCAATATATAAAAACGATTGGAAGTATAGAGTAGAAAATAGCGGTTTAGCTATCGATGAGATATATGCTGCATTTGAAAGAACAAAGCTAGATAAAATGTCAACGTTAGAAGATCAACTAAATTGGTTAAAAGAATCTGGTTTTAGTGATGTAGATTGCTTGTATAAGTACTATAACTTTGTCGTGCTCTATGGAAAAAAAGATTCATTGTGTGAAACGGCAAATAAGAATGGGCATTCCTATTAATAGTTAATTTTTGTTACATGATTAATATATGTTCGTACTATATCTACTCCCCGTTTAGATATATTTATGATACTGATGGTGACTTGAAGCCAAGGAAACTGTGCTCCCCTGGTTTGGAGTCACCATTTTTTTAGTTTAGACTTCTTGTAAAGAGAGATTTCCTACCTTTTTCCCCCACTTGTTATTAAAAATTAGATCCTCGAGGTTTTTTCTTTTTTCCCATTTCGCCAATTCTAACAATGGTTTCTCTGGGTAGGTATCAGTGTATCCGACTGAAATTAGGGCAACAGGATCAATATGTGGTGGTATTTCCAGAATATCGCGGATGTCATTCTTTTTATAAAAACTTACCCACCCCATCGCCAGACCTTCGGCACAGGCTGCCAACCACATATTTTGTATAGCACATGCTGTCGACAAAATATCAGTTTCTGGAATAGAATTCCTACCTAAAACGTGCGATCCCCCTCTGGTTGGGTCACATGTAACACAAATCGTTAACGGAGCCTCTTTTAAACCTTCTATTTTTAACCCAAGAAATTTCGCTTCTTTTTCCCCTTCATAATGGATCGCTAATGCCCGTCTTTCTTTATCAGCAGCCCAAGCTAATTTTTCTTTAACATCCTCCGAGGAAACGATTATAAAATTCCAAGGTTGACTATATCCTACAGATGGTGCGTGATGTGCTGCGTCAAGAATTCTACCGATGATTTCTCCGGAAACTGGTGTTGGTAAAAAACTGCGAATATCTCGCCGATTATAAATCGCTTTATAGACTGCATCTCTTTCTTCATTAGAAAACATTAAATTCTCCCCTTCACAAAACTTTCTAATCATTATTTTCTCACTATTTTGTCATTTTGCAAACTGAGTTTTTACTTAATCGGGGGTTTCCTTGATGAAATAGGTTCAATCTATGCTTCAAGCACTAAATTACGAGATTTTCCCCTTCCTGTTAATAATTCCAGCGGTAATGCCCGGCAATTGGTGTTGTTAATGAAGAAAGCTTAACCTCAGCTGCAAAGGGATGGGTATTATGAATGAAGTATGGAGTTCCATTTTTCGTACGTTTGTCGGAAACGATGCCAACATGATGAAAACCATCCAAAAATACTACAATATCTCCGGGCTGCCATTCCTTCAAATTTTCAATATCCCCTTTGATTAAATCCTTGGTTAAAGATTGGGCAAATCTGCTAAAAAAAACATCCTGATTTGGAACACGTCGAAAATCTATATTTGGATCTGGCTTTGCCTTAACACGGGGATACAAGTTAGTGTTTTCGGCAATATCCATATCAATCAAATCCTTAATTGAAATGTCAGCACCAAACAAGCCGCGCCAGACTACATCCGTACATACTCCCTCTTCAATTGGCGGATATCCCCCTTTATAATAGCCGCTTTTGTAAGTAGTTCGCTGCTCCACCTCTTTCCTAGCAGCATTTACCACGTCGATGGGGTCCGCTAGTCCATTACCATTCCGATCAACGGTTGAGTACTCTTCAGGAACATTAACAACTTTTGTAAATGGAAACTCTAGATGAATTCCAATATAATCAAGAATCAAGCCCTCGCGAAAGAATACAAGGAACATCATAAGACAGATAAAAAAGACCAATAATACCTGAAACAGCCTTTTTCTAAGTTTCATATTTATTCTCCTCATCTATTAGCCCTAGGCTACAACAGCAACATAGGTAAACTAAATAATCTATCATTCTAGCAATACTTTAGCATTTCTTGACATTTTATTATAGAGAATTTTCGGTAATTTTTTCTTAATCTCACTATCGTGTAATACAATATAGTTGACAACTACTTTGCAATGCACTATAGTGTAATAAACAATAGCTAATACAGGCATTAATCGCAACTTAAGTTGGGGGGGAGAATTCATGTCAACATCCACTCAAATGTTAAAAGGAGTGTTAGATGGTTGTTTGCTCGCCTTAATCGCTAAAGGCGAAACATATGGCTATGAAATAATTGAAAAACTCCAGGAACATAATTTTGCAGTTGTTAGTGAGGGCAGTATCTATCCAGTTCTCATGAGACTGCAAAAAAACAAATTCGTCACAACAGTTATGCGAAAATCTCCAACTGGCCCGATGCGGAAATATTACAATATTACTCCAGAGGGACTTATGGAACTCGAAGCTTTTAAAAACCTTTGGAAAAACCTTTCCATAGGTGTATCATCATTACTACATTAAACAGGGGGATGGAAGGATGCTTTCACAAAAATCGGAGCAATTTTTAATTGAACTTCGGATGTATTTAATCTCAAAAGGAAAAAATGACAACGAAATTAATGAAATTACCTCAGAACTAGAAGATCATTTGTTATTAGCAGAAGCTGATGGAAAAAGTGTGGAGTACATAGTGGGAAACAGCCCTAAACAATATATGAAGAGTTTAGGAGAATCCATGAAAACAGATTTTCGTCAGCTTCTCATTTTTGGCCCCGTTGTTGTGATTCTACTTGCTGCATATATGAGCATTGGGCCTTCAATAGAGGGCAAATTTGCACTTAGTGGTGGGATTTTTTGGATTGCAGCAATCGTAACGATAATTGGTATTCTCGTTTTCGGATATTTTTTAGTGAAAATAGTCCCAAAATATTTCCACTCAATATGGCTGTATATCATTTATTTCGTCCTATATACACTAGTCACTGGATTACAAGTTGTAATCTTACTTTGGTATCAAAAACAGGGTTTTGAACCAGCTTTTGTTGCCTCACCTCTACAAAACAATTTAATCATAATAGCATGTGTCCTAATATTCATAGCCTCAGCGATTTATATGAAGTCATGGTTAACAATATTTATCCCAATCATTACTTCAATAGGCCCTATCGGAGAAAGATTCATTCCTGAACATATTAATAAGGATCCACAATATTTCCCTTACGCTATAATTGGTTCCGTTATTGTAGTGGGTGGTCTATTATACCTATTGTATAAAAAAACCAACAAAACCGTTTAATCGTAAATGTTTATAATATGTGCCTTCCCCTTTTGGGTAACAAAAAAACCGATTGTTAGACATTTTGAAATGTCCAACAATCGGTTTTTTTCATTAAGCTTTTTTTGCTAATTTCATGTTTCCTTGAGTTTTTTTGAAAATACCAAATGGCTTTCCAACAGGTAGTACTACGCGACCAAAGGTATGATTTAAAGCGTTTGCACCAGCACCATAAAAACCAATGATAGCGATTAACATTTCAGAAACAGCTGCAACTTCATGAGCAATTTCCGGAACGATTCCGAAAGTAGTAAGGATTAAACCAACAAAAAGGAAATCAATTAACACGAAAATTGAGAATAGAACTTTATTTGTTTCCATTGATCCTACTGTTAAAAATAAACTTAATAGTAAGTATCCAATAAATGCTACTCCAAGTTGCTTAGGATCAACCGCTGCTGCTAATTCCGCACCAAATACTCCCATTTGGATTAACCAAGATGTTCCTACACCAATCCAAAATAATCCATAAGCTCCAAAAGCAGTTTGTCCAAAAACATTGTTAAGTTTTCCATCTTGAACTGCTGCATATAATTGAGCAATACCACCAAGGAAAAATGCCCAAGGAATTATAAAAGATAACCCTTCTGTTAAACCTAATTTTTGTGAAGATGCGACCAGTGTAACCATCGCTAGACCGAATAACCCGATTGCAGACGGATCTGCTACTTTAGAAACTGTTGCTTTGTTTTCCATAATGACCTCCTAGAATAAATGAACTAACTAATAATAACTGATAGGAACCAAAGTCAATAACGATATTAACCCGATTGACTGAATTTTTTTGGTTTTACTAGACTTCTTATTTTTTTTAAAAAAATAACCAAGTCACGTGGTGATAATCCTCTTCTAAAAACCCAAATTAATACTCAAGCCTTGTAACCCTCTCCCTTCTTTCAAACAAAGAAAGCGTTTTCCCTTTTTCCGAAAAAAAATAAGACGTCTTTATTGTTCTGTACCCTAAATACTCATTTTTAAGCTTTTTTTATTTTCGGCATTTTTAGAATATTTAATAAAATTATATCTTTTTGTTGCAATATGTCAATACATTAATTTGACCAAAACATCTAAAAAAGTTGTTGATTCGCCAATTTTTTTTGGATTCTTTTGTTCACTTAGGGAAAAGGTTATAACTTATTGCCCATTTTGCGATTTTATTTGCCGCTTTTCAAATTTATTTGCCACTTTTTAATTTTACTTGCCATTTTTGAAATATATTTGCCGATGCCATATTTCAGTCACATTTACTGAATTGAAACAAATAAAAAGCATAGTGAATTCAATTGCTTGAATTCACTATGCTTTTTATTTCCAATATGTTTTTTTACTTTTGAACCATGCTGAGCCAAGGATGCCTTGTTGTATTTTACATGAATCAAATATAAGTTATCTTTGTCCGTATGTGGCAAATTTTATCGCAAGATTAGCCATTTCTGTCTCTGGTAAAATAACTGGCTCTCCAATCCCTTTTGCTTGATAATATATTCTTGCACAAAATTCTATTTCCTCAGCAATGGTAAAGGCTGTGGCAATATTATGCGCTCCAGCAATTAGTCCATGGTTTGCCAGCATGACAGCACGACGATCCTCCATTCCAATTAAAGCAGCTTCGGCCAATTCCTTTGTTCCAAAGGTTCGATAGGGCGCACATCTCACATTCGGTCCAGCATAAGCAACCAAATAAGAAACGGCAGGTAACTCCCATTGCAACGAAGCAATGGTGGTTATGTACGGAGAATGGGTATGAACAAGAGCATTCAAATCTTGTCGTTGTTGATAAAAAATTAAATGCATATCCTTTTCACTTGACGGCTTTCGATCTCCGTCAACAATATTTCCTTCGAGATCTAATACGACAACATCCTCGGGTTTGGCTTCAAAATAATCGATGCCGCTCGGGCTAATCGCAAAAAGCCCCTGTTCACGATTAAAAACGCTAATATTGCCCCCTGTCCCCTTGGTTAACCCACTAGAAATTAACTTTTTGCCGTACTCTACTACACTTTTTCTTTCTGGAAACAGAAGCATATTAATATCCTCACTTTCAATTTCACTATTTTCTGCAATAGAATTTAGCAAAAGCAAATTCTCTCGGCTTTCACTCTTTTTGAACTGTAAAAAGCTTTTGTAAATTCTCTTGATAAGGCGCCCGGATAATCCCCTTTTCGGTAATAATTGCCGTTATATTTTCATGTGGTGTAACGTCAAATGATGGATTATATACCTTGATATCCTGCGGAGCCGAAAATTGACCAAACCGATTAATAACCTCTGAAGCATCTCTTTCCTCAATCGGAATATCTCCACCGGTTTCAGTTTTTAAATCAATCGTTGGCGTTGGTGCGGCAACATAGAATGGAATGTTATAGAATTTCGCTAATATTGACACTCCTAGTGTACCGATTTTATTGGCCACATCGCCATTCGCTGCCACACGATCAGTCCCGACAATGACCGCATCAATTTTCCCTTGCGACATCACAACAGCCGCCATATTATCCGTTATAACGGTTACGTCAATTCCAGCACGCTGTAGCTCAAGTGCGGTAAGGGTAGAACCTTGCAGGCGCGGTCGTGTTTCGTCAGAATAAACCTTGATATCCCAACCTTTTTCTTTAGCTAGGTACATAGGTGCTGTCGCCGTTCCGTACTTTGTTGTCGCCAGTTGCCCTGCGTTACAATGGGTTAGCAAACCCATTCCATCTTTAAAAAGAGTCAAGGCGTGTTCTCCGATTTTCCGATTAATTTCTTCATCCTCACGATGAATCAGGATGGCTTCCTCTAGCAGTCGTTCTTTTATAGCTCTAATTGGCAAATGCTTATTTTCAATGGTCGTTCGTTCCATCCGCTCTAGTGCCCAAAACAGATTAACGGCAGTAGGTCGTGAGGTAGCTAGATGTTTCGTTACTTTTTCTAATTGTTTATGGAACTCCTCAAAAGACTGCTCGGTAGCATTTTTAATGCCTAGGTAAACTCCATATGCTGCGGCAACACCAATTGCTGGAGCTCCCCGAACCTTCATTACCTGGATGGCCTCCCAAACTCCTTCAGCCGAATGAAAGGATTCGTATACAATTTCATTGGGGAGCAGTGTCTGGTCAATCAAAATTAATTCATCATTCTTCCACTCAATCGAGAATAATGGTTCGTTCATTCCGCTATCACCTTTTCTTCCTTTTGATGTCGCTATGATTAAAATGAGCAAGCAACAGCTTTCAAAGTTTTCAAGAAATGTTCACCCGTTTTGTAGTGATGCCGCTCGAAAATAAGAGTCTTAGCTATAGTAAGGCAGATTCTTTCTGCTTTCACCCTTGAGGTTTCACTTTCAAGTAGAGTGATATCTTTTACCTTGGCAAGGCCAACAATGCGACGGATTAGCTCTAAACCTGCCACAGCGGCCGTATCTTCAAGAACTGTATCCAAATACCAACGGTCAAAACCAGGCTCTTTTGCCATTACCTCGGTCACATTCTTTTTCCATGATGCTAAAAACTTTTCCGAAAATAAATCAATAATTTCTTTGATGGTTGCCTCAAGCCATTCCAGATAGCTGGATTTTTTTTCACCATCAGAAAGGGTAAATTGAGCGTTTGTCCAGGCAAAAATAAGATTTGCAATGACATTTCCGACATCGTATCCCATTGGACCATAGAATGCGAATTCGGGATCGATTACTTTTGTGGAATCCTCGCGAACAAAAACGGAACCTGTATGTAAGTCACCGTGTAATAATGCTTGGGCATTGGTCATAAAAGCAAATTTTAACTTTGCCGCTTCTAAGCGCAGTTTATTATCACCATATACATGTTGTTCAATCCAAGCTTTGTTTCCAGGGTATAGCTCATTGCGCTTGTTATAATCATTAAAAGGCTCGGAGTAAACAAGATCTTCTGAGATTTCACATAGTTCAGGATTAATATAGTTTTTCACCATAGCTTTTTTATCCTTATGGTTTAACACTACATCCGATGTAAGGAGCAATGTATTCACCATAAAAGTCGTTAAGTCATCAGCAAGATTTGGAAATATTTGATGGTTAATCAACGCTGTCCGTAATATGGTGTGGTCTGATAAATCTTCCATCATTAGACAGTTCATTTTTTCATCAAACAGATAAACGTCTGGGACAAGACCCGGTGCCAGTTTGCCTTCTAACAGTAAAGCGTTTGATTCAATAAGGATTCGGTTTGTTGACAGTTTAAAATCATCGGAAATTCTGGCTGTTTCTCCTGCCTGCTTCACAATGATTGAAGCACCTGTTTCTTCATCAACAACACGAAAAACATAATTTAGGTTTCCGTCGCCAATTTCTTTACAGGAAAGCCTATTGGCATTTTTGAAAGTAGCTATTTTCTCTTTAACATATTCTGAAACATCAGCGGTGTTCATTAAGAAATAACAATCAAATTTTGACATCCATTTTGGCCCCTTATTGCATTATTTCATTACTAATTGCTAGTTACTGATGATCTAGTCTGAACATCGAAAGTGCTTGTATTTATTATTTTACAATAACTTATTATTGTATAGTTAGAAGATTTTTAGTTTTTTCTAAACTTGGCTGCTGATTTCCGCTCCAGACACTCCGCTCCAATCAACAATGTGTTCAAAATCAATATTTATCATTAACAAGGCTTTTAAAAAGAAGAAGACAAATGGACTAGATTTAGTTTTCCCTCTGCTCTCTCCATTACTCGTTATCATTTTCTTTTAGGAATACTCCCTCACCATTGCTGCCTGTATTATTTTTAAAAGTATTACTACTCTCAGCTAACCTTTCATATAGTGTATAGGACTGATAGGGGGTGGAAGCAATAGCTGTTTATATTTGGGGAGTTGATTCAGCGGCTGCGGTCAATGATAAACTATATAAGTGTGTACAAAAAAATTTTGGTCATCCCAAGTTTTGGGGGCGCTATTTAACTACAATACCGGATGTGAGTGACGGATTATCAAGGGATGAAATTGTTTTTCTCCATCAAAAAGGTATACGAATTATGCCTGTTTATAATGCATTTCGTGTGGCAATAGGATACCGTGAAGGACGGGTCGCTGCTCGAAATGCTTCTTTCCATGCAGGAAGATTTAAGTTTCCTAAGGGAACCTTCTTATTTGCCAATGTTGAGAAATTTTTTGAAGTTGATGAAGGATGGATTCGCGGTTGGGTAGATGGGATGAGTCCAACGGGATATAAACCAGGCTTTTATCATGACCCAAGAACTGGTCCTTTCAGCAAAGCCTATTGCGAAGCTGTTGCTAACAATAATGATATTGCCGTACAATCGGTACTTTGGAGTGCTGAGAACGAGCATGGGATTACCAAAGAAAGCAATGCTCCTACGTTTCGCCCAATGAAAGTTCCTTGTAAAGCCAATGTATGGGGCTGGCAATACGGTCGTGATTCCACTCCATGTGGGATTGATACAACTTTAATTGATCGGCGGGTTTACGAGGGTTTGTGGTAAAGGCCATCCCCCCATTATTTTAAGAAAAAACAAAACTCCATTTGCATCCGGCAATGGAGTTTTGTCAATTGGTTTGCTCCTCGTCAATCCTCCATTTAACTGAAAGATCCCAAGCAGTTGGAGTTTCGATAATATGCTTTACTTCTGTTAATTTTGTCGTCCTTCCCAGCGCCCACATTAGTTTTGCCACAATCGCTTCTGTGTTCATATCCCCAGAAACAATAACATCGTATTGGGCGACCTTTCGCCCGACTTCATAAAGATATAAATCATGCCCCTCTTGTAAGCACTGAGTCGAAATTATCACGGATAACCCTTGCTCAGTTAGCTCTTTAATTTTGGGCAAAAGGTTTCTTCCTTCAAATGGTACCCCACCATTTCCGAAGCTTTCGATAATAACTCCTTTATACAGTGTTTTGATAAAATCGAAAATCTCTGGCTTCGTTCCTGGATGAAGTTTTAATAGAAAGACATCTGGACAAATTCGTGTATCCACTATAAGTGTTGGCTCATTCATTACTGGTTTCCAGTTATACTTTACGGTTTTTTCAGTGATATGTGCGACATATGGATGATTAATACTTTCAAAAGCATCATAGCTTTTCGTTCGCATTTTTACCGCTCTTGTTCCAATAATTACCCGCCCGTCGAAGACTAGGAATACTCCACCAACATCTTCACAGGCAAAACGAACGGCATCTGACAGATTTTTTTTACCATCAGTATGTGAAAAGCTAATGGGAACCTGCGAACCTGTTATAACAACGGGTTTTCGCAATCCTTGAAGCATATAGGACAAAGCTGCAGAGGTGAGAGCCATTGTATCGGTTCCATGGGTTATGATAAATCCATCATATTGCAGATAGTTCTGCTCAATCACTTCGGCCATTTTGACCCAATCCTCTGGCTGCATATTCGTGCTATCTTTATTCATTAGTATATGACAGGTCACATCAACATTCTGGTCACTGTGCTCGAAATATTGCAGCAATTCCTCCGCTGTCAGACCGGGAGCAAGTCCCTCATCCCCTTCAATGGATGCAATCGTTCCACCAGTGGCGATTAATAAAAGTTTTTTCATGGTAGCCTCCATTCCCAGAAGGGCAAATGTGTGTGCTAAGGGGGTGTAAACACCCATTAATACAAGTTAAACATACCTTATTATATGTCTTATACTTGCTTGTAATCAATTATTGATCTTTTATTTGGGCAAATAAAAACCAGATTCCCTGTTTGAGAATCTGGTTTGTTTTAGTGAGGTGAAAAAGCCACCTTTGCCGTAACTTTATTAAGAAAGTTTTAAACCACCACTCCTCAAAGTGGGTGTTCGCAAAAACCTATGCTGCATGCCCTCCAAGTCGTATAGACAGAGGTTTGTCAGCTAAGTTTCAATGTAAAACTCCCTAACCAAGTATAAAGGTTAAAACTTTATTATCGTTACGAACAACGTAGCTATAGTTTTATCTTACTCAAAAGGAATGCTCCAGTCAATTACAATCCTTGTAAATCATCTTTATTTTTTACTTTTTTTCCTATATAAGGAAGTCCGCTATAAAAATTCTCTCTTCCTCAACTTTGGGCCAACTTCATTCTCCAGTAATTATTTGAAATGAATAAGGTGATTTTTGAAAGGCATATTATTAATATATATGATGGATTATCTTACTCATTTTTATTCCAATTTTCAGGAGGGTATAATGGAAACTTCACACGACGATAGTGAATTAACTTCAGTTGAACTTGCCAGCCTTTGGAACAGCTATATATTCGAAACAATGGTTCACCACGTTTTCACTTATTTTTTAAAACATGTAGACGACCCTGATATTAAGGGCTATATTGAATTCGTTCAACGAAAAACAAGAGATCATTTTAATGAATACATAGCTATATTTAGAGCAGAGAATATTCCTATTCCCAGAGGAACCACTTCCGAGGATATCAACTTAAATGCGCCGCGCTTATTCACTGATGTTTTTTATATTAACTATGTAAAAAATGTAGCCAAATTCGCTCTAATGCAGTTTGCTTCAAGTTATACCGAATGTAGCCGTGAAGATATTCGAAAAATGTTTTTAAACCATCTACACAATCTAGAAAAAGCAGATCAATTAGGAACAGAAATCATGGCTTCAAAAGGAATTAATCTGCGCCCTCCCCATGTTCCTATACCAAAGGAAGTAAATTTTGTAAAACAAAAAAATGTTTTCAATAGTTTTTTTAGTAAAAATCGCCCGTTAACTATTTTAGAAGTAGGACAACTCTTTTATAATGCCAAATATAATGCAATTGGAAAGTCACTGTTGGTAGGATTTAGTCAAGTAGCCAAATCGGAAGATATTAGACAAAACTTTTTAAAAGGGAAAGAACTGTCTAATAAATACTACAAAATTTTTTCGGATGTCTTAATAGATGCTGATATTACTGCACCACCTTCATATGATAGCGAAGTTCTTAGTTCAACGGAGTCACCTTTCTCGGATAGACTTTTGTTAAATCACGTTACTTTTTTAAATGCCTTTGGACTTGGTGTATACGGAATGGCTATGGCCCAAAGTCAAAGAAACGATTTAGTAGCAATGTACAGTCGGGTTATGATAGAGGTTATGGCCTACGGAAATGACTGTGCAAACTTGTTAATCAAGAATGGGTGGATGGAAGAACCACCTCTTGCCCCTGATCGAATGGCATTGGTGAAGTCATCTCATCAATAATAAAGGCTGTTTTCGTAAAGATTGTTGTTAAAATCTTAAACCCGATTTTAACGTGGTAAAAATCTTAAACCCGATTTTTCCTAGTTAACAGCTATTTTGCAGCTTGAAAGTAAATTTGCAGCTCTTTTCTCCTAACTGTTAGCTGTTTTATTATCTAAACGTAGTCTAAACACTTCGTTTTCATCTTAAAAAGCAACAAAGTTTGAGAAAAGAGCCTTAATAAAAATGGATGTAATAGTTCTAATAAGAGCACAACACAAAGAAGCACACCACTCCAACCTTTAGATTACCTACTGTTAGAATGACAGCTTAGTTTTCTGCTTTTCTGCTTATTTTTTTACCACCAAGACCGAACTTTTGGTGTTTTTCTCTAAAAATCCGAAATATTATCTTGGGAATAGCTTGGAATGAGGGTACATTTGGCTTCAATATAGTGTATTTTGAATCCCCATCAAACTTGGGGCTCTGTTTTGAATTTTATCGCCGATTATTTCGGGTTTATCGCCGATTTTTTACTGTTTATCGCCGATTATTTACTGTTTATCGCCGATTTTTTCAGTTTTATCGCCCTAAGTGAATAATGTCACCTACAAATTCAGCTTTTCCGGTTCTGATTTGGCCGATTTTATGTATGATTTACCGCCAAAACAGGCCTGCCATCCGTCAAACTAATCAAAAGCGCCCATTCAGCAGAAAAATCCTGCACTGAACGGGCGCTTCTAAGGTTAATTCCGATTAAATATAACTAATTTCTGTTCAGTCATTTCCTCTACTGCATATTTAATCCCTTCTTTACCGACACCACTTTCTTTAACTCCACCGTAAGGCATATTGTCGACACGGAAGGTGGGAATATCATTAATCAAGACTCCGCCAACCTGGAGTTTTTCAACAGCATTAAGGGCTGTGTGAATATTATCGGTATAAATGCCAGCTTGAAGTCCGTACCTGGAATCATTTACCCGTTCAATCGCTTCTTCTATCGTCTTTATTTTATTAATTACAACAATTGGAGCAAATACTTCCTGACAGGAAACTTTAAGCGTTGCGTCTGCATTCAATAATACAGTTGGCAAAAGGGCTGCCCCTTCTGCCTTTCCACCAATCACAACTTCTGCACCATGCTCCTCTGCTTCCTTAATCCAAGCGAGGGAGCGCTCTACATCTGCTATGGTAATTAATGCCGATACATCGGTTTTAGGATCAAGTGGATCGCCGATTTTAAGCTTGGCTGTTGCTCCCACAAATTTGGCAACAAATTCCTCAAACACAGTTTCGTGAACATATATCCGCTGTAAAGAGATACATACCTGTCCTTGAAAAGAAAAAGCTCCCATCACACAACGGGGGATAATTTTATCAAGATTAACACTAGAATCAACAATGAGTGCTGAATTGGACCCAAGCTCGAGTGTCACTCGTTTTAAACCGGCTTTATTACGAATGCCGATCCCTACCTCAGGACTCCCTGTAAAGGTAATCATCTTGATTCGTTCATCCTCTACTAATTTTTCACCAACCTCTTTCCCGCTACCGGTAACGACATTAAGCGCACCAGCTGGTAATCCGGCTTCTTCCAATAGCTCTGCTAAAAAAAAGGCGGACAAGGGAGTTTGTGAGGCTGGTTTGAGAACAATTGTGTTTCCTGCCGCAATGGCCGGTCCAACCTTATGAGCTACTAGGTTCATTGGAAAATTAAAAGGGGTAATTGCTCCAATAACACCCAGTGGTTCACGTACTGTGTAGGCGATGCGATTCTCTCCGCCCGGTGCGGCATCAAGAGGAATCGTTTCACCATGAATTCGTCTTGCTTCCTCCGCTGCAAATTTATAGGTTTGAATCGTTCGGGCCACTTCACCTTTCGCAGTAGAAATCGGTTTAGCCGCCTCCATCGCTATAATTCGAGCAGCTTCCTCTCTGCGAACCTCAAATAAGCAGACTAATTTATCAAGAATTGCGGCACGCTGATAGGCAGGCAT
>CALCRD010000248.1 GCA_937894355.1 uncultured Bacillus sp. | reverse complement strand
TTTTTATTGCAGTACAGAGGATGTTTGGATTAATCCATAAACCTGAAACCCAAAACCGAAAATGGCTAATAGTAGACCGATTCTAGCGATCCATAACATTATATAGTCAAATCTAGAAGGTCCGTATTGAAATCCAGCAATTTTAAATACACCTCCCAAGGAAAGCATTATAACGCCAATTATATCGAGGGCCAATCCTATAATTTGGTAATACATAAAAAATCCCCCTCTAGAAATATTTATTATACTAATAATCTCATCGTTATTTAATAACACCACTATCTGTTGCGTATTTCAAGGAAACTGTTCAGAACTATCAGAGGAATGGGGATCTGGCTATGGGTGTTATCATGATTGTGGAGTCAAAAAAGGTGATTACCGTCATCCTGGTTGTGATGTTGAAAGATATCCCATTTGTGGAGGGCAATTAATATCCTGTGATTGCAATTTCGACGGAAAATAAAATTCATTGACAATCTGGTAAAAGATGCTAAAGTCAATATAGCTACCCGTCGCTACACATAAGCGGCGGGTGTATTTGTTTGGGGTGATAATAGGTGTTGAAATATAAAGGCATCATATTTGGGTTAGGAACAGTAGGTTTATTCGTAATGATGTATATTATGGTGATTACTTCTTATGATGCGCTGTCTACGATACTAAGCATACTAATTGGTAGTATTATTGCTGCAACTACTAGTTATATAGTATCAGAACGGTTTTTTAATGTATCAAGTCAAGAATTAAATGAGGCTAAAAATGATATTCTAACTGCAAGTAGAGACATAGAATCTAGAACTAAAAATATCAATGAAAACCAGGAATTAATAATTAATAACTTAGTAACAATCGCTAATTTTATTATCGAACAAAATCCTAAACATAAGTTGAAAGTAGTAGATGGCGGACGGGTTGTTATTGATATAAGAGTAAAGGACGAAGCCAACCTAAGCGAAGAGACTACGGTTAATATTGAATAATACTTCGGCATTTTGTGCCAGTATAATTCGAAAACCTTGAAAACAAGGGCTTCAGGTTGCAGACTATAGGCCCCGTTAATACTAATAGGTAAGCTCCAGATGACTGGAGCATTTTTTATGCCCAGAAAAATAAAAATAACGATTCACATCGTTATGGATTATTATTTTTCTATTATATTTTTTGGAGAACATAGTTCTCCTAGGAATCGCCACTACTTAGTTGCAGCTAGATTTTTAGTAAATAATTATAATAATAATATTAATTCCCTCCTTTCAAGGTGGGATGTCATATGTATATTCAATAATCAAAAAAAGTATTCCTAAAAGCCTTGCATTTACTAGGCTTTTTTATACCCAAATCCGGGATGATGCTCAACAATATCGCTGCTACCCTTGGTGTATCCAATACCCAGGTTCGCAAGTGGAAGAATCAGGACCGATGGGATGATATAGAAAGTACAGTGAGTTACCAAACGGTAAAAAGGCTCAGGCGCACCTGAGGGTAACAAGAATACGGTAGGCCATGGAGCACCTAAGGGCAATAAAATTGCTGAAAAATATGGTTTCTGCTTGGGAACAGATAGTAAGTACACGGCTATTGGACGTGCTCAGAAGCTTATGTTTGTTAAAGGTCAGGAGTATAAGACTACCGAAAAGTTGGTTACTAGAATGGTAAAATAGTAGGCGAAAAGGGGGAAGTCCAACAACCCTGGGATAAACAATCAGGAGCGATTTGTAAATTAAAAAAGTATTGGATTCTACTGCATATCACAAATAAAATGCGAGATCTTTGTAGCATTACTCCAATCGATTTCGAGAGTATCAGAACGTAAGTTTGGCAGGATTATTATATGTTCTAACGAATATCATAAAAAACGGCACCCCTATCGAGGTGCCATATAAGTTCTGCTGAAATAGGAGTTTGCGGACACTCCTATTTCTTTTTTGGTTCTCTTTGAGAAAGTGCGCTTGCAGCAGCTGTCTTTGAAGTTTTACTAGTTCTGCCATCTCTTAAAACTTTTGAAGCAGCAGTAGCAGCCTTTGCGCTTGTAGTTTTTTTACCACCAGGCATATTTTAACCTCCCATCTACTAAAATTTGGGTACCCATCAGTATTATACCTAATAGTAGATAAAAATTAAAATAGTTACAACCCTTGAGTTTCTGGATGAATAAAAACTCCACAAAAAGTATTCGAATCCCTCTAACGTTTGTTTCATTTTGAAATTCTTTCCCATATTTATCTTTTGTAGTAGGATTAGGAAAAGATAAAAGGAGACGGGAGTATGTTAGAAGAATGGGCAAAAGAAATACAGCAAAGGCTATTGGCGTTTGAGCAACGAAAAGAAGAAATTAGAGTGGCTACTATTGAGATAATAAGCGAATTGCGAGAAGCCATTCCTAGTTCTATGCAACTAAAATGGGAACTTAACGAAACCGATGAAATTAAACTATTAATAACCATTGGTTCTAAACAGGAATGTTTTGCAGAAGCTGAAATTAGGGAAGCTCAGCAGATTTATGATCTTGACGAAATAGGAAATCCTATTGTAGTCAGGGAAACTAAAGCAAAAGAAGCTATTATAAAATTGATTATGGAACAGTTTAAATGGATTGTAGGTCAATAAATAACATGGATCTTCTTATGAGGTTTTTTGTTGAATAGGGAGGGGGCTAATTATATGAAGGCATCGATAGATGAATTAATAAACGATATCAATCAAGCAACTTATACAGAAATAGTAATAAAAATACATACTGGCACAGAAGTAATAATTAAATCTTTCCACTATACGAATCTTAGAATAAGTAAAGACGATAAAGGCGCCATCGCTCTTGGTAATTACGAAAGCAAAGAAGGATACATAATTACTAATGAATACGAGATAGAGAAGGCGGATAGAATTGGACATGACGGAAAGAGTACTTATCATATCAGTGATAAAGATATACCTTTAATTGACATTTATATAAAACAGTAAAACATAGTCTAAAAGGGCTTTTCAATGTGATATATATCGAAATTTTGTACGGCCCGGTTCTCTCCTAACGGAAATGCGAGGCCGTTTTATTGTTTATGTATTTTGATAATTGGTTTAGTTAAGGATTTTAACAAAATACGAAACAGAAGGTTTTATTTTAAAAAGGCCAAACATGAATATATTTAATTAATACAAGCTGTAAGCGTTAATCAAAAGGCCGGGAATTTCCCGGCCTTTTATTTTTTACGGAGGTGAGTAGTATTTTAACATACGCTAATCGAGGCCAAGCTCTCGAAGAATTGATAAAAATACAAAACAATAAATATGCTAATCAGGGAATTCCCTAATTCATAAAGTCCCCACCGAATGGATACCTATCAGAAACCACACCGGTAAAATTGTAACAGCAAAAGTAGAGAACAAAGCTACTGTCGATTTTCTCGGTATTTACAAAGGTACCCCGATTGCTTTTGATGCCAAACATACCAAAGATAAACGTATATCCTGGAAACGACTAGAACCGCACCAATGGGAATTTCTTCAGAAATGGCATGAATGTGGAGGGATAGCCTTTGTGCTAGTTGGTTGGGACATGAAAAAGTTTTTTGTTATTCCTATTTCAGAATGGGGCCGAGAAGGAAAGTCTTTGTTACTGCCAGAATTACAACCGGTTCCGCTTAAGGGTGGTTTACCGGATTATCTGGCAACAGTATGGAGTGAGAGATTTGAACACTGTCAACCCGGATAATTTCAACGAAACCCTAAAAGGATATCTCATTCGTGCCCTGAAAGAAGCCAAAGCCACCGAAGAAGACCGTAGAAAAGTATTCATGGGTTTAAAGTGGGCATTAGATTTATTAACGATGGAAGAAGCGCGGAAAGAATACGAGAAATACCGCCGGAGTGAAATTAAATTTGAATAGCTTTTATCAGCCGGGATTAAAACCCCGGCTTTTTTTGTGGCCAAAAACAATAAGGGAGGTTTAACTATGCAGATTACTTTTATTACTGATGGCACTGAAAACGAAAGACAAGCCAGAATTGATAAGGCTTATAAACGACTAATAAAGCAATTCATGAAGGACTACTTAGAGGAGGTTTCCAATGAAAGCGGGCCTGTACATCAGGGTATCGTCAGAAGAACAAGCGATAAAGGGCTACTCCGTACCGGAACAAATTGATGCTTGCACTAAGCGCTACTGAATTTGAAGTATTTCTTGAGGAAGGGGAAAGTGGAGCTTTTATCGACAGACCAGAACTTGAAAGATTACTTGAATCGATACGTTTAGGCGAAATTGGCTTAGTTGTTGCTTTGGATACTGATAGACTAGCCCGTGATTTAGGCGCTCAGATTGCTATTGCTAATGAAATAGAACAATACGCTAGATTGGATTTTGTATATTATTCCCGTGGACAATCCGGAAGACAACTTATTTTTTCATATTAAAGGCGCTTTCGCCCAGTATGATCGTGCTAAGATTCGGCGTAATACCTCTTTGGGGAGAAAACGTAAGGCATTAACTGGACAAATTGTTATTCCAGGTGGTTGGACAGGACACCCTGGACCGTATGGCTATACTTATGTAAGAGATCATAATGGTTCCCGGTTAGAAATTAACGAAAAAGAAGCAGAAATTGTACGTTATATTTATAGCTTAGCTTACGATGAAAAATACGGTATACGTCGTATTGTTGAACACCTTAATAATGAAGGTATTCCTTCGCCTAAGGGCAGTATTTGGCATAGCAGTACTGTAGGCAGGACGTTAAAAAACGAATTATACACAGGCGTTTTCTACAACTTAAAATTTCGAAGCCAGATGACTGATAAACGCACCGCTGGTGGCAGGAGAAAAGTTCACAAAGAACTTCGGCCATTAGAAGAACGCATACCAGTACCAGTACCAGCTATCATTGACCGCCATATATGGGAAGCGGTTCAAACTCAACTTAAACAAAATGCGTCAAGAAACCAAAAAATAGGTAGTTTTTTCTTGCTTAAAGGTAGAGTGAAATGTGGGCTTTGTGGTAGAAGCTGTGCAGCAGAAACTAGTGGAAAAGTGTCTCCCATAACAAAGTCCCGCAGAACTTATTATAGGTGTAAAGGAACTAAGACTGGAGCTTACCCTAAATGCAATCTTCCTTCTGTAGCAAGTATAACTAATTCCAAAAATCCTGGCTTGGATGATTTAGTTTGGGCAGAAATTGTTAAAGTGATAAACAATCCAGAAATAATCAAAGGTTATTTAAGCACCATAAAAGAAAACACTGCTATCGAAGAATTAAACAAACAAATGATTCGCCTTGAGAATAAACTCCATGACTTAGAAAAGCAAAAAGAAGAATTATTAAATTTAAGGATGGAAGGCTTACTTACAGCAGAAGAATTAAAAAAGAGGTTATTGAAATTAAAAACTAAGAAGACAGACGCAAAAATCGAACTTAACAATACCAAAAAAGCTATAGAGTCTACCGAGTCTGTTAAGATTGACCCAGTTAAATTCTGCGAGTATTTTCAAGAGAAAATAAAAGCCCCATCCAACGAAGCAAAAGCCAAAATAGTGAATGATTTAGACATTAAAGTAATGGTATATTCCAACAAACGTTTCGAGGTATATTGGCCCTTTAAAATGATTACTGGGATTAAGATAGAAAAAGAAATAATCGTAGGTAGCGCGCCAGTCTCAATGACACCAGAAATGAAAAAATCCTTCTATAACTATTGTGATCAACACTCCACTACGGCTTCAGCAGTAATAAGGCAGACAATTAGGGAAGCGCCATTGGATAGCAGTTATAAGAGGATTCCACGTGGTAACCGTTTCCGCAGCACTGTTGAATTAACCCAGGATGATCTAAGAAAAGTATCAATGATTCAACAGAAATTTAATATATCTGCTTCGCAAGCGGTAGAATGGGCATTAGAGACATTTCTTAAAAACAACGAAATTCTTTGATATCCATTCCGACTTTACGACCCACCTTGTCCAAGGCGGGTAAACCACTTTGTATGTCTACTTCAACTTTTACGGGAGTAGCCTCGATGCCATTTATCACCATAGTGTTAAGGGAGGCTAGCATATAGTTATCACCTGCATTTATAAGTTTTACCTTATTTTAACACAGATGATTAATTATGGCGTCACCAGAGGGTATAATCTTTTAATATTTGCCTTGCTTGATCAACACAGGAACCAGCTATTAAAGTGCTTAAAAAATAATACCGGAAAATGCCAAAATTATTTGAAAGAATATATGTCCTGCGACATTAACTTATTTTGTTCGATGAAAAAGTTTTTAGGTTTTTGGCCATAAGATAATTATAAAAATAGGTGGAAAGTCCTTATAAAAGTATGAATCCGTGAAAAAAAAGGCCAATAGAGAAATTTTTAACATGTAAAAAAGAGGATTTTATTACAATTTTCAGAACTCTATATTAAGGTAACCTAAAAACAGGAGGAGAAAATGCATTTGCCCTGGATTTTACTTATAACTGGATTCGCCACTGGCTTTCTAGCTACCTGGATAGGCTTGTTACTAGTTAATATTAAGCCTGATTTTTTCAGGTTAGTTTTGGTTGCTTCATTTTATAGTCTAGTCAATGTCATAGTACGTAGTTTCCCCATTCCTTTTGGTGTTCATTTTATTATTTTAATCGCTGTATTATATATTTTAATTATGGTTAGCTGGAGATTGAATCTGATTAGGACGTTAATTCCCACTATTGCTGGCATGCTAGTCTTAATGCTAAGTGAGTCACTATGTATCTCTATTATAATTAGAGTTTCCGCACTTAAAATAACAGACCTAATGCAGGAATGGACTATAATGTGGGCATTTCTACCACAAATCATTTTCGTCTTGGTAGTAGTTTACTTTCTAGACAGATATAACCTCTATCTTGTTGATTTTGTTGCCGTTGATTCTTATAATTTGAACGATTATAAGTCTAATTCAGTTATTATTCTTACTGGATTAGTGCTTCTGCTATTAGTTTTTCAATTGATGCTGAATTTGAATATACTCTATGTTTATCCGTCCCAATTTTTTAAAGGCATTTTACTAGAAGATTCGGGAGTAATAAGCATTATCCTAATGATAACTATTTTTGCAACCCTAATATTAATAATTAATAAGTTATTGGTATTATCAGGGAAAGAAAATGAATACTTACTTCGATTAGCCTATTTAAGTACCCTGGACGAATTATTTACAGCGATAAGGGCTGAGGGGCATGACCGTATTAACCACCTGCAAACACTATATGGATTTATACAGCTGGGTAACCTGAATGAAACTCGGAAATACCTGGAGGAATTAATGGGTGACGTTATAATATCACAACATCATGCAGTTCAGGGAAAACCTGGTTTATCCGCTCTATTCTATATTAAGGCAGGGATTGCGACTAGTAAGGGAATTGAATTAAGTTTTGAAATTGAGAGTGATGTATCCCATATTACTGTACCTTCATACGAGTTAAATCGAATTGTAGGTAATCTTATCAATAATGCTTTTGATGCAATTGTAGATTTAGAAAAGCAAAATCAATGGGTTAATGTTAGCATTTATGAACAGTATGGCAATTATGTCTTTAAGGTATCCAACTACGGTAATATTGATCCACAAACCGCCCAAAATATATTCTTGCGCGGTTATACTACCAAACAGGGCAGCCATAGTGGAATGGGGTTATTTATTATCCAACAAATTGTACAAAAGTATGGTGGAAAAATAATGCTCGAAAACAAGAACAACGTGGTGGAGTTCATGGTTATCTTACCGAAAACTAAATTGGGGAGGGAGATAGATGCATTTCCTGGCTCAAAAGATAGCCCAAAGATTGACGGCAAATTCAAAGCAAGTGGTTGATGAAGATGTGGTTCGCTATGGAGCAGAAGTAACACTGGGAGCAGTTTTTCAGATAAGTGTATTCTTACTGATAGCTTATTTATGTGGAATATTTTTAGAAATATTAGGAATACTATTTGCTTCTGCTGTATTAAGGCGCTATTCCGGTGGAGTCCATTGCAGTACTTACTATAGTTGTACCTTTTCAGGTTTGGTTACCTATCTATTATTAGCCTATCTCCTGCGTTATTTTAACTGTGAATACTTTGTAGTATACTTTACCACTACCGCGATTATTTGCTATAGCCTGGTTTACGGGTTTGCACCAGTAGATAACCCTTCCAAGAGAATAAATGATCCAGTAAAAAGCAAGCAATTAAAGTATAAAAGTTGTATTATTTTAACTTCTATATTACTTCTATCATTTATTTTATACAGTTCTGGCTGCTGCTTGTATGCGCTTTCCCTATTGCTCGGATTGTTCTGGCAATCGCTTACGTTGACACCAGGAGGCGAGCTGTACATAGCCGCCTGGGATAGATTACTGCGGGTAATCGAAAATTTATTGGAGAGGAGGAAACATGATGTTACATCAGCTTAAAATCTTCATGTCAACTTCACTCGCTATGTTTTTTGCCTTCATTGCAGCAAGCAATTTCCAGGTTTGTTGTCCTGTATTCTTTTATCAACCTGAACTCCCAGACAAGAAGTAGATTTTGAAAGTTGATAATTACTGGCAGACCATAAAGTCTGCCGCTTTTTTTATGTATATTGAATAGTTTAATTAGCAAAATGGCATTATAAAGATGAAAAAAGATTTTTCTTGGAAAGGAGTTTTTATAGTGCTTGGTACAATTGTACGTTTTATAGTATCTGCCCTGGTTTTACTCCTGATAGGCTACCTGCTTCCTGGTATTACGGTATCTGGATTCGTAGGGGCATTAATTGCCGCAGTAGTTATAGCAGGTCTGGGTTATATAGTTGAAGCCATCCTGGGTGACAGGATTTCACCGCGTTCCCGTGGAATTGTTGGCTTTATTACCGCTGCTGTAGTCATTTATGTGGCCCAGTTTATTATTCCCAACTATTTATCTGTATCCCTGTTGGGCAGTCTGCTAGCAGCTTTCGTAATCGGTCTGGTGGATGCATTTATTCCCACCGAATTACGGTAAAAGCGTTAATAGAAAAAAACTCCATTATTACTATAGACCAGTTTTTGTACTGGTCTATTATTTTTTAATAAGGGAGTACATATTACCTTATTCTATAGAGATAGATTCTAAAATGAAATAGTAATCGTCAATGTATATACTAAAAAGCATTGAACTTATGTTTAAAGCAAAGTACAATGTAAAAAGCAATAAAACATTGCAGTTATTCGGGATTAAGGATTATAGGAGGCCGTAAAAATGGTTGGTTTCATTGGGAATATTGGGCCCTGGGA
>CALCRD010000247.1 GCA_937894355.1 uncultured Bacillus sp. | reverse complement strand
CTACAGCAACCAGCGAAAGTCAATATAAAGAACTATTAAATGAATTAATTGAAAACAAGCTGGATATTATTGTCGACTTTATTGCGATAAACATTAGTGACAAAGAGACCGTAAAGTCTACACCACTCAATGGTATTTTATCTTCAGCGAATGAACTATTTATAGAAAGAAAAGGTTATTGTATCAAAAGCAATTTTTCAGTCGAAGAGTATCCTTTAGAGGAATATGCTCAAGGCGGTGGAAGATAAATGCCATCTTTATCGGATGACCTATTATTGCTGTTAGATAATCTTATCTATTTGAAGGAAATTGATAATGATCAAAGTGTCAAGAGGGTTTTGGGTATTGCTGAAAACCAAATTGCCAATGGCAAAAATCCAGGAACGGGCGGATTGGAAATCGAGGATTGGAAGAAAATTATCAACGCTTTTAATGCTCCAGAAAACAGTCATCTAAAGAATTATGTGGTTCAAAACTATGTACCGAATGATAACGGGATGCGGGCAGCGGCCTTTGTCGATAATGCGGATGCTCCAACTGATGTTAATATTGTTTTTAGAGGAACGGGTAGTCCATATGAATGGCATGATAATGGAGAAGGCGGATACCTGACTGAAACAGTCCAACAACGGAAAGCAGCAGAATATATTAATAGCCTTCCTAAGGAATGGGGAAACGATTTAACCGTTACCGGCCATTCAAAGGGAGGGAATAAAGCCCAGTTTGTAACGATTGTTACGGACCGAATTAGCAGATGTGTTTCTTTTGATGGACAGGGTTTTTCTCCTGAATTCTTTGAAAAGTACGCAAAGGAAATTGCAGAAAGAAAGGACTTTATTACCTCCATTAGTGCCAAGTCGGATTATGTGAATGTATTAATGATTCCAATTGCCGGAACAAGACTGTATATCGATGTAGAGGGTGAAAGTTTTATTGCCAATCATTTTCCTCATATTATGCTTGATGAGAATGGAAAGCTTCTCCCTATGGGAGAGGAATCTGATTTTTCAAAGTTTATCAATGACTATTCAATGTATATTCTTATGAATGTGACAGTGGATTCTATCAATGAAATACTTAAAGATTTATAGGATGAAGACGGAAAGAGGCACTTTAAGTAATTAACTGTAAAATGCATAACTTTATAAAAAAAGGCTTAATCCAAATTGGATTAGGCTCTTTTTATTTGAGCTTTAAGTAAGATATGCCTATCATCAACTGTATTGTTACGCAAATCAAGATTCTAAGGATTGGCACATCAAAATACCAAAATCTGATTAATATTTTATCAAAATATTATTCTTAGAAACTAAATGCTTGATTTTTCAAAACATTATGTTAATATATCAAGTAAGAATATTTGTCTAAATTGTGAACAAGGTCTTGTTAACTA
The DNA here is from genome assembly GCA_937894355.1 of uncultured Bacillus sp. Taxonomy (GTDB): domain Bacteria; phylum Bacillota; class Bacilli; order Bacillales; family Cytobacillaceae; genus Bacillus_BU. The sequence goes on along the minus strand of CALCRD010000247.1, from coordinate 16,426 downwards.
CAACACGGTTTATCAGAAAAACTCATTTTTTCGATAGGAGTGGTTTTGGTATTAATAGTGAAATGATCTGCCTTTAATAACTAATTATGTAGGGGTCTAAAAAAATTTTTACAGGGGATGATTAAATGTATAATTATCAAAATGAAGCTGTTAACTTGGCAAATGGAACTGTATGTGAAAATTGTGGTATTGTGAAATTAACTCACGAACATTCGCAATCCGAATCAAATGGTTTGGCTTATGTGATTGCAGGTTGGATTTCGTTCGTGATTTCGATAATCTTCATGCCGCTATTGTTTGGAGCAGTCGCTGTAGGTATGGGTTTTATGGTACTTAATTTAAGAAATCAATTACACGGTGCTATATTAATGTTTTTGGGAGCAGTCAGTATGGTTCTTGGTACATTATTTAGCTTCATCGTTGCAGGGACAATGTTTATTTAATAGAAAAGGTGCGGTGCACCATCCATTTTCGGATGAGGTAACGCACTTTTTTGATGGTGTTCTACAATGACTAGTCTCAAAGTCTTTTCGACTTTGGGATTTTTTTTCGAAAAATTTGTAAGATAATCAAAACTATCGCGTCTTATAGATAAGGAGGTGGAATAGTGGCACAGCTCGAGGATATATATACTAATTATTTTAGTGATGTATTTTTGTATATATACAGCTTATCTGGAGATAAGCATATTGCAGAGGATATTACGTCGGAAACATTTGTGAAGGCTTTAAAATCGCTTGATAGTTTCAAAGGAAATTGCGATATTCGGGTATGGTTATGTCAGATTGCCAAAAACAGTTACTTCTCTTATCTGCGTAAGAAAAACAAGCTTGTGAATATCGATGAACTACCAGGGCAGGTTGCTGACTTTGATGTTGAAAAAAAAGTCGCCTCTCAAGAAACGTCCATGAAGGTTCATGAAATTATCCATACACTTGACGAACCATATAAAGAAGTATTTTCACTGAGAGTTTTTGGAGAATTAACATTCAAGCAGATTGCTAAGTTGTTTGGAAAAAGTGACAACTGGGCATGTGTTACTTATCACCGAGCGAGAAACAAGATTAAGGAGCGAATGGAGGATTATCGATGAAAATAAGCTGCAATGTGATTCGGGATATTTTACCGTTATACGCGGAGGATATAGCAAGTGCTGATACGAGAAAATTGGTAGTTGAACATATTAGCTCGTGCGAAAGCTGCAAGAAGGAATTGGATGAAATGAATATTTCCAATCATACTCCGATTGATATCGATACAGCACCTTTAAGGAAGTTAAAATCCACCTTGCGAAAGAAAAAAATTCTAACAAGTCTCTTGTCAGCCATGCTGACTATGGTTGTTGCTATTGTGGCCATTGCTTATTTAACCTCACCAGAATACATTCCCTATGGTGATAGCGTCGTATCCATAACCGAGAACAAGGACGGAAAGGTAATTGCTACATTTAGTGATGAGGTATCTGGATATGAAATCAGTCATCATCCTGCTGAAGAAGGTTCAGGATATGTTTATAATATCACCGTATGGGATAGTATTTGGAATCGAATTTTCAGCAAAAACCATATGGATAATACAGTTTTGAATCCTGATGATGAAACGGTAGATGCTGTTTATTATTATTCGACTGATGGAAGTGGCGATATTTTAATACACGGTGAGAATTCAGATGGGTTTAGGACCACATTACCAAGACTGGTTTTGGGATACTATGCTTTTTTTGCCGCAGGTTTGGCAATTATATTCGGGGTTGCTAGGGCGATATTTTATCAAAATGAAAAAGTAAGAAATATCATGACAAAAATTCTGCTTTTGCCTATATCCTATCTTTTAGGTCATCTTTTCATAAGCGGCTTTGATTCTAGAACGTATTCGGCAGGACGTGATTTTTTGGCCATCTTGTTAGTCATGATTCCTTTATACATTGTTCTTCTGACTGCTTTAAGCATTATCAAGCATTATAAAATGAAGGGGAAAACCCAAAATATATAAAGATTATTTCAGGATTTCCCAATGACTTTTCTGATTTTCTGACTATTTTGGGCGGTCACAGTGTTCCTAAACTTAATGATATAATCCTTGTATCAATTACTATTAGAGGAAACAAAGTATAATTACAGTATTTTTTTATAAAAGGCTGTTTTCGTTTGAGAAAAGAGCCTTATAAAAATATGAAATGGAGAAAGTGATGGTGTATTTAAAGGATTTTACATTCCCAAACGAGGACATGGAATTTGATTTTATCATAGAGGTAAAAAGAACGTGCTATGACTCGTTTTATCCATTTAAGATATTATCAAAAAAAGGTATGGAAAAAATCTCTTTTGAGCCAGTTACGATTTTATATGGCGGAAACGGTTCAGGTAAAACAACGGCATTAAATGTGATAGCAGAAAAAACGGGAATCCAACGTGATTCCATCTTTAATAAATCGAATTTCTTTCCCGATTATGTAAATATGTGTGAAATGGACCTCGATGTTGATATCCCCGAAAATAGTAGAATTATTACTAGTGATGATGTATTTGATTTTATGTTAAATATTAGGAATCTTAATGAGGGAATTGACCAAAAGCGGGAAAAACTATTTGATGAATATTTAGATGCTAAGTATTCTCATTTTCAGATGAAATCAATTGACGATTATGAGCAGCTTAAAAAGGTAAATCATGCTAGAAGTAAAACGCAGTCACGTTTTGTGAGAAGTGAATTGATGGATAATGTGCGAGAATTTTCGAATGGGGAAAGTGCATTTCAATATTTCACTGAAAAAATTGGCGAAAACGGACTATATATTTTGGATGAGCCGGAAAACAGTCTTTCTCCAAACCGTCAGATGGAATTAATGCAATTTATTGAGGACTCTGCCCGGTTTTTTGGCTGTCAGTTCATTATATCAACTCATTCGCCCTTTCTGCTTTCCATGCGTGGGGCAAAAATATATGATCTTGATAAAAACCCTGTTGCTGTGAAACATTGGACAGAATTGGAAAATGTACGCACATATTATGAGTTTTTCAAAAAACATGGAAACGAGTTTTGAGGTTGTTCAGAATAGCGGGAAATCCCAAAGTCTTTTCGGCTTTGGGATTTTATTGAAAAATTTGAAAGATAATCGAAACAATTGCGTCTTATATGTAAGGAGGTGGAATAGTAGCACAGCTAAAGGATATATATAATATTTATTTTAAAGATGTATTTTTGTACATATACAGGTTATCTGGAGATCAGCATCTAGCAAAGGATGAACATATTCGGCAGGACGTGATTTTTTTGCCATCTTGTTAGTCATGATTCCTTTATATATTGTTTTTCTGTCTGCTCGCAGTTTGATTAAGGATTATAAAATGAAGAAAATGAATCGAAATATGTGAGGGCGATTCATCGTAATTAGTTTTGAAATGAATAAGTTATCAGTAAAGGGTAGAGATTGTTGTAAAATATGATTGGTTCCATAATAAAGAGCCTAATCCTTTGATGGATTAGGCTCTTTATTATGGAAAACCCATTTGTGAACTACTTTATGGGTGTTAGCCTAGATTAAATTTAAGTGTCACTGCATATAATTATATTGGGTAAAGAAATATCTTTGTGTGTTTATTATATTTTTATATAACAAGCACAATTTTGGGGGCAATCAGATTTGCCTCTTTTTTGATTTTGGTTTTCATAGCCATCCTCCTATACAGAAAGCTGCAATATTTAGGGCAAATGTACCGATTTTAGATGATTTAGGTTAAGAAACAATGTTTCACCATTTGCAATCGTTAGTCCCACGATTTTATTCTTTACTTGTTTCAACAATCCTATTTTTATTGAATCATTTCCTCCATCAAAAATAACCAGATTGCCAACCAGCTTATTTAGTTGTTCTTCAAAGGTATTTTCTAATGTGCCATTTGCAGAAATTACTGGTGGATTAAGGTTGCTCATGGTAAATGGTAGGATATTATTAGGGTAGGGTGCCAGCCATTTTAAATGATTAAGTGAAATAGACATCATTTTAAAAACAGGTGAGTAAAAGGTAAAGTAATCTTGTTGGATACTCATAATATATCCTTGAAACGGAAGTTTGCCAGTTACATATATCTCTGTACAAACACCCTTCGCATTGTTTAGTACCTCCATTAGCGTTAATTCATCCAGTTTGATCGCAAAGGATGTTTCGTCAGGTTGATTAACTTGATCGTTGTCATTTGTCATTAGTCCAATTCGATGGATGTTCATTAATGGATGATAAAGATATTTTTCCCCATCAAATAAGACAAGAATGTCCTTTCCAACGTCGATCAAAATCCCGGTAAATAACTTATTTCCTGCAATTTTTACAAAAATTTGCTTGCCTATTAACTTCATTAATTCACTCATATTCCTTCCTCCTTAAAATAGGTCGATCATTTTGCGAATACCAATTGTACCCAATAAAACAGTAGAAACAATGTGACGACTGTGCTTAGTGGAATGACGAGTAATGAAACACTTAGGTAATCCTTCCATTTGATACGGATTTTATTTTGTTTAAGGATATACATCCAAATGAGAGATGCTAGTGTACCAATCGGTAATATTAAGGAACCGAAATCGCTTCCGATGATGTTCGCGAGATAGATAGTTTTTAATGTTATGGGGTCAAGTCCCATTTCAGTTAAAGTAATGGTTCCAATCATTAAAGCTGGGTGGTTGTTAAAAAGGTTGGATAGAATTGAAACGAGCCCTCCCATGACAAAGCTTGCATACAATAACCCTTGGTTGACAATAGGTTCACAGTACTTTACAAGCAGTGCTGTAAGTCCGATATTGTTTAGTCCATAAATGATTACGTACATTGAGAATGCAAATACTAAAATGTACCACGGCGTCTTTTTTAGAATATCGAGTGGACCTGTGCGAAGATGATACCAACGCCAAATTAATAATCCCAGAGACCCAAGTACTGCCACTATTGAAATAGGGATGGAAAGATAGGAGGCTACAAATAGGAGACAGCGCATCAAGAAGACAAATAGTAGAACTTTTAGCATGAATTTTGTTCGTTTTTTCTTTGTTTCAAAAGTATCTCTTCCAGCTTTTAAAGGATGGAATTGTTTTGTGAAAAAGCTTTCCTCGATATCATAGGAGGAATCTGGCAATTGCCTCGGAAGCTTCTTTTTAACTACTAAAAACATGAGCGAGGACATAAACAACAATCCTAAAGTTCCGGGTACAAACATCATTGCCGTGTGAAGATAGAGCGACATGTCGATTATTTCCAGAGCGATTAAATTAACTATGTTGCTAACCCCTATTGGAGCACTGGAGGCTGTGGCAATCAAGGCGCCGCTTAATAAATATGGTATTTGCTGATGGTGTTTGAGGCGAAGATTTTTTAGAAGTAAAATTAGGATTGGTGTTGTAATCAAGATGCTACCATCATTGTTAAATAAAAGTGTCATTAAAAAGCAAAGCAGTTGGATATACCAATACAATCGGTATCCGGAACCTTTAGCTAAATTTGCAAGTCTAGCCGCTGACCAGTGGAAAAAGCCAAAGCTTTCTAAGATGACGGCCATGACGATGGTTGCCATGATGGTGATGGATGCCCCGCCAATCTTGTCAATAATATCCAATATGTTTGCTTTGGAAACAATTCCTAGGAGTAAAATGAGTGCTGCTCCGACTGCTGCCGGATAGGCTTCATTTATACCCCTCGGTCTCCAAAAGATGATAAACATAGTGGCTAGGAATACAGAGATAGTGATTCCTATCTGAAATGTCATTTTCCTTCTCCTTTCTTTTGTTTTGGGATGGGGTCTATTGACCCTACATGTCCGTTTGCTTATATTTATATTCGTTTACAATAAAAGGGGACTAGATATTTGACCGAATTTGTCTAATATGTATGATTGTCTAATAGAGATAGATATACAGTAATGATACATGTTCAAAGGTCACAAACCTTGCAAAATCAACCTTTTTTAATAATGCTACGGAAAGTAGCGTGGATGTAAACTAGTATTTCTTGGCTTTTAAGAAATTAAATGATATAAATTTCCTATCGAAATACGTAGGGAGGAATTGATTTGACATTAGGGGAAAAAATTAAGGAATTTCGGAAGAGAGCAGGATTATCGCAGGAACAGTTAGCAGATAAATTATGTGTGTCTAGGCAGGCTATTACAAAATGGGAAAATGACAGAGAAATTCCTGATATTAATAATTTACAGTGCCTTGCTAATCTATAATCAGGAAGACATCTCTACAGTAGTGATTAAAGAAGAAATTGAAATAGAAACTTATCAAAAAAGTGGTAAATGTCGTTCAAAGTATAATGCAGTGGTGAAGGAAAAATATCCAAATGCAAACATAATTTATCCTTTAATAAGAAGAAAAAAGCTGAATTTAGCCCAAGAAATAGTTGATTTTATTATCCAACCAGGTGTTTTACAAGTCGCTGATTCATTTAATGATATGTCTTCTTACTACCTAGTTGAAATGAATAACAAGCAGCTATTAGTGCGAGTTACTAAAACATATATTGAGGGAAGAGAATTAAACTTTAAATTTGATGGCAAGAAATGCATTATCGATGATAATCTTTACAAAAAAACTACTTACACAATCTAATGTGTTTAAAAACTCTATTTGCAAAAAATAAGATTTAAGAGATGTCTTTTTGTTTTTCCAAACTTGCTTAGTATTTTTAGATAATAACCCTAATAACCAAAAAATGATTATTAGGGTTATTTTAGAAAATTATAACTTATCATAAATAGGAATAATTGATTCTTGCTTCGGATTTGATGATCATTTGTCCATCTTTTTCTTCAAGTCCTACTTTAAATGTGTTGGGGTTCCCTGGTATGTTAATGTCGACATAAGGTGGTGCGTCACTACCTATATGAATTTTGTATTGTACATATGTGTAAGTTCCAGCATGATAGCGGCGCAGTATCTTTTTATGTTTTTCTTCACTGAATATCGCCTCATGTAAATTTTGGCTTGTTAACTCCTGTCCAATTAACGAGTTTAACCTTTCGATCACATCAGTTTTTCTTATCATGAATTTCTTCCCTTTCACCAACCATATATTTCATTTGGTATAACTTAATAATCCATCAACATCTATTTTAAACATAAGCCAGTATTTCTGCAAAACGGAGTTTGTTTTTTTAATGGTAAAATAACTGAAAAGGATGAGTCCGAAACAGTTTTATAGACATTTAATATCTGGAGGTAAAACATGGAGTACATCTCAGCGAAAGAAGGGTTGTTAAAGTTGAAACGGTGGCCTAAAGACACGATAGCGGCGGGGCATCGTCATACCGTTGGGATTAAATCTGACGGAACCGTGGTGGCTGTGGGTGATAATAAATGTGGTCAAGGTGATGTAAGTGGCTGGCGCGATATTGTGGCGGTCGCGGCAGGTAATGTTCATATGGCGACGAACACGGGTAATGCTCATACAATCGGACTTAAATCTGATAGGACCGTGGTAGCTGTGGGTTGGAATAAGCATAACCAATGCGAGGTAACCGATTGGCGCGATATTGTAGCGATAGCGACGGGGTGGCGACGTTCCATTGGGATTAAATCGGATGGCACAGTGGTAGCAGTGGGCCGAAATAATGAAGGTGAATGCAATGTAAGTGGCTGGCAGGAAATTGAGGCGGTCACGGCGGGTGACTGGCATACAATCGGTCTAAAATCAGATGGCACGGTGACGGCAGTGGGTAATAATCGGTATGGCCAATGCAATGTAAGTGATTGGTGCGATATTGAGGCGGTCGCGGCGGGTTATCTTCATACAATCGGTCTAAAATCAGACGGTACGGTGGTTGCTGTGGGTTTGAACAAACATAACCAATGCGATGTAAGCAGCTGGTGCGGGATTGTGGCGATAGCGGTGGGTAGCAATCATACGATTGGACTTAAAATTGACGGTTCAGTTGTGGCAGTGGGTTGGAATGAATATGGCCAATGTAATGTAAGTGATTGGTGCGATATTGTAGCGATTGCGGCAGGTTGTGCCCATACAATCGGTCTTAAATCAGACGGAACGATGGTAGCCGTGGGTGATAATGAATACGGCCAATGTGATGTAAGCGGCTGGCACGGTATCCAACCGCCCTCCAATTAGTTTTTAATAAGAGCAAGGCAGAGAATTACTGAATGACTCTGCCATTGAGACTAATTGGGGATTAACTATATTATCCTTTCTACGAAATAATCCGAAAATACTCTAAATAATCAAACTTAACACTTGACTAGAATTAACAGAACATTCAAACTATATTTATGTGACAAAAAATGGTTGAGGAGTGGGGATATGGAATTTTTATCTTTTAGACAAACAGAGGATATCGCTTATATTACTTTAGAAAATCCGATGGAATTTAACACTTTAACGTTGAAATTAATTCAAGAATTAGACGAGCTGTTAAAAGACATAGGTGCAAAAAGAGAGGTAAAGGTAGTTGTAATCCAAGGGTCGGACAAAGTATTTTGTGCCGGACATAGTCTAAGGGAGATTGAATCCAAATCGGAGAATGAAGTGTTAAAGTTATTTCAAGCCTGTCAACTTATGATGCGGACAATGAGAGACATCCCTCAGCTGGTTATTTCCAAAGTACAAAAAGCGGCTGTTGCTGCAGGAGCTCAATTAGTTGCAGCTAGTGATATGGCTATCTCAAGTGATGAAGCGAAATTTGCCACTCCAGGTATTAATAGTGGATTGTTTTGTAGCACGCCAGCTGTATTTTTAAGTAGAAATATTGGTAGGAAAAAGGCAGTAGAATTATTATTTACTGGGAACTTTATGTCTGCTGAGGAAGCATTGCAGCATGGTTTAGTTAATAAAGTTGTCCCTGTGGAGCTTTTAGATGAAGAAACTGAAAAGTTAGCGAAAGGTATAACCAAGCAAAGTTTGAATATTATTGAAGTAGGCAAGCGACAATTTTACCAACAAATTAATATGGAAGATTTCCAAGCACTCAATTATGCTACAGAAGTTATTGCTTTAAACAGCAAACACCCTGATGCTCAGGAAGGAATAAGAGCCTTTTTAGAAAAACGACCACCTGTATGGAATGATACAAGAAAAACAGTTTATTAATAAATTCATCAAGCGATGCTGATGGAATCAATCTTAGAAAAATTGATGACAATTTTCAAAAGACTGAAAAATAGAGAAACAACTCATTTTTTGATATAATAAATATGTTAGAAATATTTTAATAGAATTCAGCTTGTCACTTCTTCTTTTAAGGCATATGGGTTATTGATACCTTTATTTGACTCCTTATTAATGGATGGGCAAGCTTTTTTATTTTTTAGTTTAGGGATTTAAAAGGGGGGAAAGGAGTTGTCTTAATAAGATAAACAAAATTCTGAACCACCCGATGGTAAATAGATGAGAAGAGGCGAAAAAAAGGTGGAAGTATTAAGTTCAATTGTAATCATTATTCTTGCATGTATATTGGCAGTTTTTCTTGGAATTATCGGCTATCTTTATTTTTTATATCGAAAGACGTACCGAATGGATATAAACCAACAGCAGCATGCTATCAGAAGAAATTATCCTGTCATAAGTAGGATTCGCTACTTTATGGAACAAATTTCTCCTGAAATTAAACAGTATATTCTTGATGAGGATCATGAAGGCAAACCGTTTTCTCGACTTGATTTTCAACAAATTGTAAAACTGGCTAAGTATGGGAAAAATATTATTTCATTTGGTAGTAAACGAGATTTTGATCTACCTAATCAATTTTATCTTCGTAATGCGTTTTTTGCCAAACAGCTAACCGATTTGAATGCGGATAATATAGATATGATTTCTACCAAGAAGTATATTGATGCACCAACAGATAAGCACAATAAACTGACAGAATATCAAGAATTATTTTTTCCTAAGAGTGAAACATTTATAGAAACTGAGATTAAACCTTGGCTATATCAAGACGAAGAGGCCATTGTCATTGGTGAAAAGACCTGCAAATATCCGTTTGTGTTAAAAAGTCCAATTGGAATGTCAGGAATGTCTTATGGAGCATTAGGAGAAAATGCGATTGAAGCGCTTGGTTTAGGGTTGAAGGATGCAAGAGCGTTTATGAATACCGGTGAAGGTGGGATATCTCCTTACCATTTAAAAAGTGGAGTCGACATCATCACCCAGATTGGTCCAGGGAAGTTTGGGTTTCGAAATGATGACGGAACCTTCTCATGGGAAGAATTATATAAGAAAGCACAAATTCCCCAAATTAAAGCCTTTGAATTAAAATTAGGTCAAGGGGCAAAAATCCGCGGAGGACATTTAGAGGGTTCTAAGGTAACTCCTTTGATTGCAGAAATTCGCGGAGTTGAGCCATGGAAAACGATTAATTCGCCAAACCGCTTTGATGAATTTTATGATTTTGCTACTATGTTTGATTTTATCGAAAAAATACGCCAAGTATCTGGAAAACCAGTAGGAATTAAAATGGTGGTTGGGAGCCATGACACCTTTGAAGAGTTTGTGCAATATATGGCTAAGTCCAATCGATTCCCTGACTATATTGCTATTGACGGGGGTGAAGGAGGGACGGGAGCCACTTATCAAGCAATGGCTGATTCCGTCGGGTTACCAATTAAGCCTGCTTTAATGATTGCCCAAGAATTGCTAGTAAGTTATGAAATTCGAGATAAATTAAAACTATTTGCAAGCGGAAAATTGTTCTCCCCTGATAGAATTGCCATAGCATTAGCGATGGGAGCTGATGCCATTGTCATAGCAAGGGGATTAATGATTTCTGTTGGCTGTATTAGTGCTGGGGTATGTGCAACTGGGAATTGCCCTGTTGGAGTAGCAACAACCAATCCAAAGCTTCAAAAGGCATTAGTCGTAGAAGAAAAAAGGTATCGAGTGACAAATTATGTAACTACCTTACGAGAAGAATTGTTTGCCTTATCGGCTTCTGCAGGACTTTCTTCCCCAAGACAATTTAAGCCAAAGCATGTTGTCTATGTTGATGGCAACTTTCAAGCTCTTAATCTAGAAGAATTGAAGAAAAATGAATCAAAGGGCAAAAAAGTTTTACAAGGAGTATGATATACAGAGTTAATGTTGATAGGGTGATTTAATATGATGGGAATTGTTAAAGAAATAGAAGAGAAAAAAGTCATTGCCATTGTTCGTGGTGTTGCTCTAGAGAAAATACCGTTCTTATGTGAGGCGCTTTTGAAGGGTGGTATTTCGAATGTAGAAATCACCTTGAATTCATCGAATGCTTATCAAGGTATTCGTGAGGCTCGCGAGCAATTTGGAAAAAACATGCTTATTGGAGCGGGAACAGTGCTAGATGAAGAGTTGGCAAAACATGCTATTGAATCAGGGGCTCAGTTTCTATTATCACCTAACCTGGATAAAGGCATGGTAGATGTGGCTTTGAATGCAGGAGTGGTGCCGATTCCGGGTGTTCTGACGCCAACTGAAGTAGTACAGGCCGTCAAATGGGGAGCTCCTTTGGTGAAACTGTTTCCGGTCAATTCTGTGGGAGGACCGAAATACATTAAGGATCTTTTGGCACCACTTGATTTTGTGAAAATAATTGCGGTAGGCGGAGTTCACGAAGGTAATATGGTTGAGTATTTTGAAGCCGGTGCCGTAGGTGTAGGATTAGGCAGCCAACTGATTGACAAAGAGGCCATTGCGCAAGGAAAGTATCAAATTATCACTGAAAAGGCAATAAGAACTGTGAATCTACTAACAACCTCACCTTAATTAGGTGGGGTTGTTTTGTATATGGAATGGCAACGAGTATGCATTAATGGTGCTTGAATTCAATGGTTTGAATGAGAATCACCTTTTGCAAAAATAAAGGCAGCCATATTGCAGGAATTGGTGGAATCCCCAGAGCTGCTCCGGAAATGTGGATAACTTGTGGGCAAAGTTGTGCGTATTCTGTTCCTATCTTGTTGATAAATCAGGATAACTGTGAATAAGTTGTGGATAAAGTTTGTCGGTTGTGTATAACTTGTGGATAAGTTAATAGCCGAAGTAAAAGGCTTCTATTTTTTGCTTCAAAGTGTCAAAAACCATTAAGGGGAATTTAGTAAATGTGTCCGAAATGTGGCATCGGCAAACAAATCCGAAAAATGGCAAATAAATCTGAAAAATGGCAAATAAATCTGAAAAATGGCAAATAAATCTGAAAAACGGCAAACAAATCCGAAAAAAGGCAACCCTCGCGGAAAAATCGCCGGCTTTTCTCAAAGAATTGGGTTAACAATGGGCAATAATCGTGTTACCCAGACCGGTAGTGAGGCTTAAATTGTCATAACGGAGTAAAAATTCAGTCTTTTAAAGTAGTTTTAAAGATCAATTACGGATTTTTTAGAGTAAACCTTTTGGGGCGTGTACCTTTAACTATGTGGTCGGGAAAATAAGCAGTAATGGTAAAAAAATAGGTGGTCATTCCGTAAATAGGTAATTTAGGGGTTTTTAGGTTGTGGGGAAAATCGCTGGTTTAGGGGTGACAAAGTTCACTTGGGGCGATAAATCCAAAATAATCGGCGATAAACAGCAAAAAATCGTCGATAAATCCAAAATAATCGTCGATAAACCAGCAATAATCGGCGATAAAAATCCCTTCGACTCAATTTATTAAATGAAACCCGGAATTCCTCTAACTATTTTTAATAAATCTGCTATTAATGTGAAAAGTGAAAGGGAATTACGAGTTTCAGGCACCATCCGGAAAATTTGGAGGTGCCTAGCACTTGATATTAGTGACTGGTTGTCCCCTGAGCTCCTTATAGAGCCGTTGGCATTGTGGAATAATATGAATAAATTGTAATAATTTTCCGAAAGGTTATTGACTTGAAAAATGTATTAAGCATATAATACACATGTAGATTGTAATAATTGGTACTTAAACTATATATTTCCACAACGTTGTTGCGTTTTAATAATGACGTTTCGGTAATAACCAACTTTTACGCAGTGTGTATTAATTGCATAATACAGAGGAACTTTTAGGATGTTTTTTCACAAATGTATTTTAAGTTTTTTTATCAAAGCTGTATCACAGGCTTAACACACTAAGTTCTGGCAGTTTGACTACATATTTTTTAAGGCCAAGCTTACATGAGGGAAACAGGATTTTTTTAAACAAAGCATTAGTACTTTATCTTTGCTTTCGCTGTACTACCAGCTTAATACAGGTTGGGCAACATTATGATTTTTGGGAGGTGGGTCTGTGGATATAAAGTTCAATCATCGTGATCCTGTTTATGTTCAAGTGATTCAGCATTTTAAAGAACAAATTGCCAAAGGTTTCTTTGAACCGGGTCAGGAAATTCCATCGAGAAGGGAATTGGCTAATAGGCTGAAGATTAATCCGAATACGGTGCAGAGAGCCTATAAAGAAATGGAGGAGCAAGGGTTGATTTTTACTGAGGGTAATTTACCAAGTCGCATTACCAAGGACGAACGGGTGTTGGAATTGGTTCGAGAAGAATTGATTTTAGCGGCGGTAGATACGTTCGTTCATTCTGTTCAGTCAATTAATGTACCGTTACAAGAGGTGTTGACCTTAGTTAAGAAGGTTTATGAAGGGGAAAGAGACTAATTGGGGGGGATTTCTGTGATCGAAGTAAAAGGGGTAAGTAAAAGATTCGGTAGGAAGAAGGTATTAAAAAGTGTTTCTTTTACTGCTGAAAAAGGCAAAATAACTTGTTTAATTGGGATAAATGGGGTTGGAAAAACAACCATTATGAAAGCGATTATGGCATTAACGCCAATTGAAAGTGGTGAAATCCTCATCGATGGCAAAAAAATACATAAAGGCAGCTATGAAAAAATAACCTTTATACCGGATACTTTAACGATGCTGCCACACATGAAAATTCGCGATGCTTTCGCATTTATGGCCGACTTTTATGACTGCTGGAATCCAGATCGTGCGAAGGAGCTTCTGCGATTCTTTAAATTAAAAGAAACAGAACGGATTTCTGACCTCTCAAAAGGAAATACCGCCAAAGTAAATCTTTTGCTTGGTTTAGCAATGGATGTTGATTATCTATTAATGGATGAGCCATTTTCAGGAATTGATATATTTAGTCGCGAGCAAATTGCAAATGTATTTATCAGCCATTTAATTGAGGACCGTGGAGTCATCATTACAACCCATGAAATAAATGATATCGAGCATTTAATTGATAAAGTTGTTTTACTAGATGATGGCGTTGTTTTAAAGGAATTTGATGCAGAAGTGGTTCGGGAAAATGAGGGGAAATCGGTTATCGATGTCATGAAAGAGGTGTATCGGGCATGAATCGCTATTTGAAGCTAGTTAATTTTGAGTTCAATCGTCTTTGGAAACTATTTTTAATTTTAGCCGGTATGATAGTCTTCTTTCAAATTATAGGTGTGATTTTTGAAGCGCAAAGCTATGTGAATCTTGCAAATGAACTCATATACCACGAATTAATGTCAAAGAGCGAGTTTTTCCAGCAAAACGGGAAACTTTCCCTCGCCACAATTGCCATGACAATGTGGTTTATGATACCTATTGCACTTAGTATAGCTGTTCTATTGATTTATATCTTTTTTACCTGGTATCGTGAGTGGCTGGGAAAAAATGCATTTAGCTATCGCTTGTTCATGCTACCAACAGCCCGAATCAATATTTATTTAGCAAAGGCAACAACAATTTTTATCGTGGTATTAAGTCTCATTGCATTGCAATTATTATTATTACCAGTGGAAAGTCAAGTTCTACAATGGATGGTTCCAAAAGAGTTCCGGATAGATGCCTCTATTTACGGAATTACTGAAACCTATTATTTTAAGATCCTTTATCCAAACACTTTTAGAGAATTCTTGCTTTATTATGGTGGCGGAATGACTGCAGTATTAATGGTTTTTACTGCTATTTTGTTTGAACGTTCTTTTAGGATTAAAGGGATATTTTATGGAATAATCTATGTTTCTTTGTCTCTAGTAATCTTTTTTGCACCATTATTGGTGAATGTATTCATTCTAAATAATTTTCTTTATCCAATGGAGCTATTCTTCATGGAATTATTAGCAGGGCTAATTGTATTAGCAGGAGCAATATTGACTGGACATTTTCTGATTAAGAATAAAGTAAAGGTTTGATGGGAGGCGTACAAATGAAACGCTATTGGAAGATTACCTCAGTACTTTTGATTATGGTTGTTGCGATTGGGGCTTTTTATATCCAATCAAGTTTTGCAGCGAAAAATAAGCTATCAGTTGAATTTAAAAAGCTGAGTGGCGATGAGGATGAAATAAAAAATCTAGTAATACATGGTTCTTATATTGGAGTTGATCAGTTTCAGTCACTAAAAATCATGAATAAAAAAACAACCATTCTAGAAAATCAATCTATTTTTCAAACGATCGAAGGAAACGCCAATTCACCGATTTTCGGAAAAATGATCGACAATTACCGCAGTTTTATGCGTAGTAAGGCACGATATCCTGGTCATTTTTATGAAGACAAAAAACTATTAGCGTATGCCAATATTAAAGGGTTTAGTACCGGTCCCTTTGTTAGACAAACTAATAATTTTTCCTTTGACATCAAAGTATTAGATAAAAAGTCAGAAGAAATTAAGTCAATTGAATTAGATTTGCCAAATACGGAAAAATACGATTGGATTCAAGTTGAGGATGTTCAAGTTATTAAGGGGAAATTAAAGGCATTTACTAGGTTTACACCGCAACGTGGTGGAATTGAACTTCGAGTGTACACATTTGATCTTGAAAAACAAAAATTCGTAAATAAAGCCACAATTAACTTTGGTCCAAAGGTAGAAAATGGCTGGACTGATATAGAATTTATTAGTGACCCACTCTCTATGAAACCACAGAAATATCATTTGATGAGTGAAGTTGTGAAAACAGGAGAAGGTCAAGGCCAAGTGGGGTCTAGTAAATTCAATCAGGAGATTTACATTTACAACATTGATTCAAATCAGTCAAAAAAATTAACTATTCCGGATGAATTACAACTCCAAATAGATTCATCAGCGATTTTAAATTCTACTATTTTTACCTATTTTGAGTCGGAGGATGGTTTTGAAATCAGAAGCTATGATATAGAAAAGGATCAATGGGGCAAAAATTCTAAATTTCATGGAAAACAAAAAGGGGATAATACCTTTTTTAGAGTAATGAATGGGAAACTATATATAATTTCTTCAACCAAGAATGGTCACACCATTTTTATTGGTGATGTAAAGACAGGAAAGCCACTATATGAAGGGGAACTAAAGTTGAAAAAGGAAGCAAAGGAAAAACAAAAAGATTACAAACTTTATTTGGATGAAATAGAGTTTGTAAACTAAAAACGGTGATGCTTGGTTTGCGAAAGAAAAGTAAAATTCACAGTAATAATGAACTTCTACATTAACTAGTTTTCCCTTTTCATGTATAGTTAGA
>CALCRD010000246.1 GCA_937894355.1 uncultured Bacillus sp. | reverse complement strand
ATCCAAACCCAACTGTTTAAAAGCCTCAAAATGGAAGGCTTGTTTTCCTATACCCCAAAACACGGCAAAACCTCTTAATTGAAGTTGTCATGCTATTCAACCTACGGTCATCCAGGGTCATAACAGCTAAAAATGGTTTTTTTATACTTTTTGTTCGCTAAAAAAATTAAAAACCAATAGTTTTCAGTTCACTCAGGCAAACGGCAAACTATAGCAATTTTTCTCTTTTCCATTTTGCCATCCTAATTAGTGGGAAATGCTACAGTATTGCTCTTCATTATCGGGCTTATGGTGACTAGCTCTCATTCTATCAGGGCTATTGATATCACTTTGCCCTATGTAATGCAGATTATTGGTAGGTTAAAAAAAGCACTACTATATTTGTTCACTAGGATGCTGAAAAAGTCAATTTTCTAAATATGTTCAATCTAGATCTTATTTTCACTTTTACTAACCTCAACCATAGAGACATCATCAAACCAACTAAATGTAAAGCTATCTTCATGTCCTTTCGAGGATAGTAAAATAACGCAGAATCCAACATCAGGCGGTATAGTAAATTCTGCAGATAACTGATACCATTTTTCAGGTTCAATCCTTCCCTTAATCTTTACCAGAATATCCTCATTATCATCTATCCATTTGCCGTCTAGAGTTTGCCTTCGAATAACTAAAACTGTTCCATCCCTATTACGTGAATCGGTACGAACATAGCAACTTATATTATAGGTTTTCCCCGGCTCTACTGGGATCCTCTGTAAATAACAAGATTCTTTTGCACCTGATATTTTAGCAGAAAATTGTAAAGTCTAAAACAAATTCCCCAGCGCCAGCAGCCCAAGTATCCCAGCTTGCAAAACCATCCTCGAAGCTAGAGTTGAGAACTAAATTTTCCGGTCCTACTTTTGTTAATACATTTATCTCCTCTTGTGTTTGCGATGAATCCCCAATCTCATACATTACAATATCTTCGAACCAGCTAGAGACCTCTTCACTTTCATGTCCTTCCCCCAAAAGCAAAATCACAGCATATTGTACCCCAGCAGGCGGGGTAAAAAAAGTAGAAAGCTCTTGCCATTCATTCATGTTCTTTTGATAATCAGGACGAATAAAGACATCTTTACCTTCCTGAGTCCAATTACCTCTACTGTCCTTCCACCTTATTCTGATATAAGTACCTTTTTTGTTCTGAGAATCAGTTTTCATAAAACCCCGAAACCAATACAACTTGCCCTTCTCAATAGGGATTCCTTGTATGAAACAACCTCCATTTTTCATACCCTTCAATTGAGCTGAGGCAGATCCAGTCCTGTGAACATTTTTATCAATACTAAACTTGCCAACCCCAGCTGTCCAAGTATCCCAATAAAGATCCCCTTCTTCAAACGAAGCGTTATTGACCATGTTTATTAAATTTTCTTCCCCTAACGCTCTAATTAATTGAACTTGGGCATAATCCGCGATCTTCGAACCAGAGTAATCTGCAATAATAGCCTGCCAAAAGTTAACTTGTTCATTTTTTGGTTTCTGTAAATAAAAATTGCTGATAGGTTCAAACAGATTATTGATACCGACATCTACATATGGCTCCCAACTTGCAAATCCTAAATCATCAATTACCCAGCGAAGAGTTCCACCGGCAAGGCCTTTTTGTTGTAGTAACTCTCTTTCAAAAATGCGTCTCTTATTATTTAAAGACTCAAGTTGTTGTGCCATATTTAAAATATCTTTTATTTGAACTTCAGATTCCACTTTCTGAGGCTTGATTTTCATTATTTCATTCGATTCAACATAATGCTTGGTAAATTGTAACCCTTTAGCGAAAAAAGAAATACGCTCTTTGGCTAACTCATCATTAGCTTGAAGAAGAGCAAGCTCAATACACTCTTCAAATTGCCTTATTATGTCCATGTCATATAAGTTTGCTTCGGCAAGAATATCTGCTAAACCCTCAAACCATTTCCCCTTTCGTGGTTTTTTCCATGTATCCTCCAAAATTTTAAAATATCGTTTCATAGGCTCTGCAGCTTTGCCAAACATCTTCTCACAGAATTCATCAATTAATTCGTTAGCATTCAATTTAGGATCCCACATTAGCTTCGAAGCAACATAAAGAAAAGGGCCTTCATTTAACCATTTAGGCACATCTTCTGTATAATATGCTCGCACTCCGAGAGCCTTTGATTCGCATAAATCATTTTGTACTAAATTAGGGTAATATCTAGGTAAGACCCAAAGTCCATAATAATCGTATTTACCAACATAGCTTGCACATTTAGACCATTTTTCCAGCATCCTGTAATCTTCTTCCCGGTACTCAGGGTCATAATATTGGCTAGTATCTTGAGTAATATAAACTTTCACATTTGGTTCAAGCTTAAATCCCTCAGGAGGTAACTCTACTTCTAGGTATGCAATCGTTCCTAAGTATTTGTTGGGATGGGTTTTACGTAATTCCTTAGCAACTTGGTTAACATAGGCATAATATCTTTCAGATCTAATAATTCTGCCACGGAATTCCCGCTCGGTTAAATCCATCGCTCTACAAGCATCACATTCACACCAATCGCCACCATCATTAATTCCTAGCGAAAAGGTATCTTTCTCAGGATTATTAGTAAAAAAGTCTTTTGCTGCTTCTATTGATAAACGAACAAGATCAGGATTGCTCGTACAAGGTTGCCACCCGACTGGCCCAGTTGGAACCACTCTTTTACCCTTTACCAACGGGTAATACTCCGGGTGGGATTCGCCATATTTTTCAGGGGGTACTATTCCAAATAAATTGTGAGAAAAATCAAAAGGTCTCCCTTTGCTATCTACAGTTAACATATTTCTTGTAGCCCATAAGTCACAACCATACTGAGCATCTTTTTTTCCAACATAACTGCAATTTTCACCCGACCATATATATCCAAATACCCTTAGCTCAAAGGCCGGTTTTTTGTGGATATCTATAGGCATTTTTGTAGAAACGGTTTTCTGCCGGGGAACATATTCAAATAATTCCGTTGGAATAAACCAACGTATCCCTAAAAAAATTTTCAAAAACTCATAGGCTGCAAATCTTGTTCCTAAATCACCCCCACCTACTAAATATATTCTGTTTGCATTACTTTTAATAAATATTTCATCAGGCAAAACATCTACTGGAAGCTTGAGATCAAGGTTGCAGTTATTAGTTCTGCCAACATGAATTTGAACTAAACTTGAGGGAATACTATCTGTCTCTTTATAAATGTTAATTGATACACCTGTTGATCGATAAAAGTAATCCGTTATTTCATTAGCAGCCAACTGCTCTGTAAGTGTAACTTTTTTAGGCAAGACAATTACTACATTTGCTTTGCCATCACCTATAAGGCAAACTTCAGAAGGATTGGCAGAAAAAATAGCGCTACTGCACAACACCAATAATATAGCCAAGGTAACCAATCGCGTTTTTTGTAACACTTCATCCCCTCCTAAACTAAAACTTCACCCCTACAGAAAGCCTGCTTTCATTCCCGAGATCACGCATTAAAAATGCATAGTCACAATACCAACCCTTCATGCCAACAGTAAAACCGCTTGTGAACTTCCCGTTATTAAGCCCAGCCCTGCATGAAAAATTATTAGATAAAATATACTCGTAACCTAAATTTAATTCGTCATCGGTGATATCTATTGCTAAAATCGATTCATTAGGCAACACATAAGCCATCCCAAGAACAAGTTTTGTTTTGAGGGACTCAATAGTACCCGTCGTGTATTTCAACCTGTTTAATATGTTTTTCATTGCCCCGCCAAGCGATAAATAACCAAAACCAAGTTTCTTCTCATATAGCATACCAACATTAAAACCTTGCCCCTGAGCGTTTTCATACGAAGCCAATTTATAAAAATCAAAACTGACACCCAAACCCAACTCTCTAATCTTTTTCCCAACCCCAACGGTTACCATTTGTTCTTTATAAGGCAATATTGTATCTTTTACTTCTGAACATAGGACACCAAAAGAATTTCCTTTAAAATCAATTGCTCCAGCATACAAAGAATATGTTAAGCCAAGACCCATAAGGTCTGCATTAGAAAAACTAACTTCTGTTGTGGTCCGCGCCAAACCAGCTGGATTCCAACTCATCCCAGTCACATCATCAGCCACTGCTGTAAACGCATTACCCATTCCAGCGCTTCGCACGCCATTTTTTTGGTTAAATGCCCCTTCTACAGTTGTAACATATAACCCTAGCACTGCGAGAATCACTAATAGTTTTATCTTCTTCATTTAATATCCCTCCTTGCTAATTCATCACTATAACTCTACCAACCGTTCTAACCTTTTTAGTTTTACCTGATTTTATAAGTATTTCGATTAGGTAGAGGCCATTGGCTACATAGTTACCCCGATCATCTTTACCATCCCAAACCTCAATTTCTTGCAACCCACCTGCCTTTAGGGTTTCATTAACTAAAGATCTTTTAATAAGACCGTCGGTAGAAAAAACCCGAATACTTACCGTGGATAGTTCATCTAATACATAGCAAATTTGACAACTTTGGTTAAGCCGTTTAGGAGCAATTAATTGTGGTTCAACCAACACTAAACCTGAACCGCCAATCTCTTCTTTCTTCATAACAAAATCAAAGGATTCCGGCTCAGAAAAATGTCCGATAACACCTGTCAAAAATCTAGCCCGAACTCGCCAATACCAGGTCCCTTCAGTGAGGTTCCCTTGGTATGTATGGTTATTAGCTATCTTTTCAATTAGAATAATTTGCCCCGGGGTAAAGTTTCGATCCTTACTTAGTTCAAGATCATATTTATCGGCTCCATCTAAGTCGTTCCACTTAAAATTAGGCGAACCATCAAAGATAATATAATTTCCCACAGGGTTAATTGGACTAGGTACAGGGGGAATATCCGGAATAATTTCTTCGCTATAAGCTTCTGCAGACTCATTTTTTGCAAAATCAACACCTGTTATGATATAGATGTATCTTTTTCCTCCTTTCACACTTAAATCTGTATAATTCCTATCTATTACTTCTGTCTTGATTAATTGTCTAACCCCATTTTCATCTATTCGATAAATTCGGTAATAGGCAACATCATCTGATACCGAAGGACTCCATGATACGTCAACCAGTCCTGGGCTACTACTTACTACCAACACATTTTCTGGAGCTGTCGGAGGTATATCATCCCATTCCATTGTTATGTCCCCAAGATCAACATCAACATCGGGGTTAATATCCACCCTACTTTTATAAAGACAATAGTTCTCCTTTTCAATAGTTAATTCATATGCCCCCTCATAAACATTTTCATAGTGGATTCTTCCATCAGCCTCCGTTAAAAAAACGTAATCGTTTGATCCGTTATGTAGCTTCACCTTAAAACCTGCAAGAGAGCCACTAACGTTAATTACAATTTTTCCTGTTAGGTTTGCTATTCCTTTAGCCGTTAAAATATCACTTTGAGCTGAGTTATTTGCTTTATCAAAAGCCACAAGTCTATAATAATAACGCAAACGCTTATTCTCTAAAGTATTGTCAATCCATCCATTGATTGCACCTACCGAACCTATGAGTGTATCATTATCAATTTTAAAATCAGGGTTTATGGAACGGTAAATATTAATTCTAACGGGTAAATCCCCATCTGATGCTGGAACCAAATCCCAATTAAGGGAAACTGAACCGTTTTTATTTCTTGATAATACGCAATTTTGCGGAGGAATAGGAGGTGTAACATCAACCTCATACATTTCTACTTCGTCAAACCATACCGCTGTTCCCTGTTCATTATGAAATTGGCCACTCAACATAACAACACAATAAGCCGCCCCCTTAGGAGGAGTAACAGTAGACGATAGATAATACCATTCATCAGGATTAATTGGGTTTTGAATGGTTACTATAGTCAAATTTTGATCGTCCCAATTTCCGTTTCCATCTTGCCATCTAATATATAAAGATGCAGCTTCATTGCGTCCAACAAGATTCGTCTTGCAATAGGTGCTAATTTTGTAGCTTTTATTTTTTTCAATTTGAATTCGCTGGTGGAGGCTACCCGAACGCACTCCTTGAAAAACTACTGAAATTTCTCCAGTATAACTTAAATTTCCGTCTAAACTATACGTCCCTATATTATTATCTATCCAGTTATCCCACCCAGATAAGCCTTCTTCGAAACTAGGGTTTCTTATAAGGTTTTCATTTGCTGTACAAGTAAGGACAAAATAAGCAAGAAACGTTAAAAATAACAATAAACTTACTCTTTTATTCAACACTATCACCCCTTCCAAAGCTTAGAACTCATACTGAGCAATCACTTTTAGAGAATTATCCGAGTCACGCTTGCGTCCAAATGGGTCATAATATTCATAGGAATCTTCCCATAAGTTTGGAACGGCTAGTCTCACCTTAAATAATAGACCGTTTAACGCTGGGGTTTTATAATCAAGTAAGATACCTATTCTTTCTTTTGCAACTAAACGCTTTGGCTCCTGCAATAAGAAACACCCTACCTTAGCTCCATTAAAAGAACCAGACCTTAATACAGTTTCTATTTTTAGTTCTCTCTCAATCCACTCAAAAGTCCTACTAGGATTATTAACATTCGGCCACCTCTCATCTTCCCATCGCCATGATAAATAGATTGGGGCTTTGCCTCTACGCTCAACCTTTTTAT
>CALCRD010000245.1 GCA_937894355.1 uncultured Bacillus sp. | reverse complement strand
AGCGGTGCCATCTTTTTTTGCTTGTTCTGCTATATGTTCGGCTCTTTTTCCAATAGTAATCAGCATTTGAATATTTCGCTCAGCCACCATGGAGCCAATCTCACGATGATACTTCTCTTCGAAAAGACCCAATCGCTTTATATCACCTAATATAAGGATTATTTTTTTATCTTTTCCTATCGTATCTAAAACTTTCAAGGCTGCTTCAACCGATGTAGGATTATTCGTCCATGTATCATCTACGATCGTACTTCCTTTAAGACCGGTTGACATTTCTAGATGCCTTGCCATCGGTTTAAATGTTTTTAAACGTGAGATTGCATTCTGAATGGACATGCCCATTTCTTTTGCAGCAACGATGGCCGCTAATGCATTATATACTTGGTGTTCTCCATAGCCAGGTACAAATACTGTATATTTTTCCTTAGCTACTTGGAGCGTAAATTTCATACCGTTATTGATAAATTGCATGTTCGAAGCTTTATAATCTGCTTTGCTATGAACACCAATTGTAATAATTTTCCCTTTAAACGTATGCAGGGGAATTTTTTTTGTATTGTCATCATCTGCATTGATGATTAACGTGCCATCTTCAGCTATTCCTTCTAAAATTTCTGACTTAGCTTTGATATAGCCTTCAAGATTTTTACAGCCATCTAAATGATGCACACCGATATTTGTAATAATACCAATCGTCGGCCGATAAATCATACATTGATGCTTAATATTCCCCGTATTCCCTAGCCCTAACTCAAAGACAGCTGCTTTCGTAGTTTCATCGATGCCTATTAAATAAGGTAAAGATTGGCGAGGTTCATTTTTGCTACTAATAGATGCCTGCACATTCCAGTCTTTGCTCGCAATATGTTTAATCATTTCTTTTGTAGTTGTTTTTCCACATGTCCCCGTTAATGCGACTACTGGTATGTCAAATAGCCCTCTATAATACTCAATAAACTTCCAGTATGCCTGGAACGCACTTTTCACGCGAATAAATGTTGTATTCGGTAGTGCTTTTTTTAGTTCTTCTAAAGGTTTATCTGAAATAACGAGGGATGGTCCCTTTTTATCGATTTCTTCCCAATTAATGGTCTCACTTCTATTGATAAACATGAGTGTATTCTTTTGCGTCAAATCATGGCGATTATAATAGATGGCATGTTTGATAAGCCATTGCTCAGAACCACTTACTAAATCCCCTTGTAGTAACTTTCTAACCACAGTCACGCGAATATTTTGCACGTGAACTCCTCCCCCCTCTCAGTATAGTATGAAATATAATCACTAGAAGTGTGGGTAATGAAGAACCATTCTACCCTATTTCTAGTAACAACTATTATTTGATGACATGCTTTATCCTTTATTTAAAGCGCTCCTTTCTAGAAGATTACTATACAATATTATGATATGACTTTATGCGACACAGTCTTTAACCAGCTTTCATATCAAGTACATTATTGCCTAGAATCATTTTCTTTTGGCAACGTTTTTTTAACTTTTAAATCAGCGGCCAGTTGGGAAATTTGCTTACTATACATATCTCCTTTTATTAGAATAATCGTATTCTCATCTACTATTTCATGTAATAACTTATAAACGAGAATATTATTATTAAATATAGATACGGGCTTACTGAAGCCTAATTTTACTGCACGATCAGCCATAATTCGGGCGTGCTCTCCAATAGTAATAAGAACATCTACACCAATTTTATGGATTAATTCTCCTGCTTGCTCATGGATAATATACCCCCAGGACCCTAAATCCGTAATCGTTCCGATAATGGCAATTTTTTTCTTGCCTTCTCCTAATGAATTTAAGACCTTTAAAGCAGCTTCTAAGGACGTTGTTGTTAAGCTCCAAGTATCGTCGATCAATATAGAACCATTGATTCCTTCAAAAAGTTGTAGTTGCTTATTCACTTTCTTGAATGTCGCTAATTGTTTAATCGCTACGGAAATCGGTACACGTAATTCATGAATGGCCGCAATCGCTCCCAATGCATTATAGACTTGATGTTCTCCAAATCCAGGAACGAAAACGTCATATTTTTTCTTTTTATAATGCAATGTAAACTGCATACCATTTTCTACATAGCGAATAGAACTCGCTCTATAATGGCAGGATGCTTGCTGGCCGATGTAAATAATACGTCCTTTAAATTTCGATAAATCAATTTTTCGTATATTGGCATCTTCTGCATTGAGAATTAATGCACCATCCGAATTCACTATTTCTGCCATTTCACCTTTCGCCTGTATATAGCCATCCAAAGTTTTACAGTAGTTTAAATGGTGTGCTCCGATATTGGTAATAATACCGATTGTCGGCTTAAAATACTTCCCTGCTTTCCTTACATCTCCTGGTGATCCAACAGCTGTTTCAAAAACTGCTACTTCTGTTTCCTCTTCAATACTAAGTAAATACTGCAATGAAGCGGTTCTAGAATTACTACTTAAAGTCGTAGCGGTTACTTCTTTTTCAGCAGAAAGAATATGTTTTATCATCTCTTTTGTTGTAGTTTTGCCTGATGTTCCGGTAATTGCAATAACAGGGATTTCAAATTGACTACGATAATAATGTACAAACTTCCAGTAGGCCTCATCTGTATTTTCTACTTGAATAATTATTACGTGTTGAGGAATTTCATGCTGACTATACACCCACTCTGTAACAAGCACTAGAGGAGCAAGCGATTCAAGACTTTTCCAGTTTACTATGCGTTTGTCTGTAAATAGAGCTGTGTACGGTTTTTTCACTTGTTTTAGCCGATATGCGCCATACTGGATCAGCACCTCATCCGACCCTTGCAATAATTTACCTGCAGTAATCGCTGTTAAATTCTTCACCGATAGAGGCTTCATATCATTTCACACTCCTTTCTTCTCTATTATATGAAGCACTTTAAAAGTTGCTTGGATGTAAACATGATACATAACTAGAAGAAAACTATTTCACAGCATATATATAAGGTGTATATTAATAATCCAAGTGCCAATTGAAGGAGTGATTTCACTGAAGGCAATTATATTTATCGGTACAAACAAATCTGGGTCTAGTCGTGAAGCGATAAAAGCAGCAGAAAAATTGGGCTACTTGACAATACTGTTCACAAGCAATGAAAAACAATTACAACAGAGAAAAGCCTATCCAGACATTCATAAAATGATTTTTATCGATACTTCCAATATAGAAGATATGATAGAGGAAATTCATGATTTGCTTGATACCGGTTTAGAGATAAAGTCCATTGTTAGTTTTGTAGATCCATTTGTTCATATTGCCTCTATTTTATGTGATGAATTTTGCCAAAACTATACTTCATCAGCAGCAATTGAAATGATGGAAGATAAAGAGAAAACAAGAAATCTATTAAAGGATCAGCCGTATTCCCCTAAATTTTTCCTAAAAAAACCGCATGAATCATTTTCAAATAACATGGTATTTCCATTGATTGTTAAATCTCCTAAATCAACAGGTTCAAAAGACGTACTACTTGCGACAGATAAAAACCAACTCGATTCACATCTTACATTTCTCCAAAATAAAAACCCTGGTGAAACCATCATGATTGAGGAATATATTGATGGACCCCAATACTTAGTTGAAGCAATGGTCTATAAGCGACAAGTTCACACAATCGGTATTATTGAACAAGAGATTACACAAGGAAAACGATTCATTATTACAGGCTATGGTATACTCGCTGAAGTACCTTCTGATATTCAAAAAGGGATTGAAGAAGTGCTCCATTCTATCGTCAAAGTATTTGATATTGAAAATGGAACATTGCATCTAGAGCTTCGTTTAACGGAACATGGATGGAAGCTCATTGAAATTAACCCTCGAATTTCAGGTGGCGCTATGAATAATATGCTACATGCGGCTTTCGGATTTAGTTTAGTGGAAGAAACACTGAAATTATTTTTAGGTGAACAACCAAATGTCCAACCTAGGCATAAAAAATTCATCTTCACAAAATATGTCATAGTAGAGAGCAAAGGTGTGTTAGAAAGAGTAATCGGTAAAACAAGGGCAACAAAAGCACCTGGTGTTGTCGATGTATATGTAAAACCGCGAAAAGGAACATTGTTAACCCCACCGTTGTCGATGGGTCATCGCTATGCCTATGTCATTGCCGAGGGTAAAACTTTAGCTCAAGCGAAAACCAATGCTATAACCGCCGCCAAAGAAATCAAATTTCTATTAAAAGCGCTCTAATTTGGGGGCGATTGCTGCTTATCGTTCCAACTTAATCTATCTTCTTAGTAAATATGCTGTAGTTGCGGATGTGGCTTTTGCTTCATCCGCTTTACTATGAGCAATTTAGGCAATAGCGCGCTGGATACATCGTTTTACTTTATTTGCATTCACAACAATCAACCCGAGTAATTGCCCTATCCAATAGGCAACTACTCGGGTTTTCCTCGTTATGCTTTAAATGTTTGGTCTAAAAATTTAACGGTTTCAAACATATTCGTTTTACTAGCACCTTTGACAAGAATCGTGTCATAAGGTTCGATTATTTTCTCTAACAGCGCATGCAATTGATCTTTATTCGTAAAATGATAAATCTTGTTTGAATCCATGCCTTTTGCTATGGCCGCTGCTCCTATTTCTTCTGTCCTAAAGCCATAGGTAATTAAAAGATCAATGCCTTGTTCAACAATAAATTCGCCTAATTTGCGATATTCTTCTTCTCTTAAATCACCTAGCTCACGCATCTGCCCAATTATTGCCACACGCCGTTTGTTGCTAACATTTGTTAGCACATTTAGGGCTGCCCTTACGCCTTGAGGATGGGAGTGAACAGTATCATCAATGACCGTTATATGATCGCGGCAGTTATACACCGTCAACCTTCTTGGCGGCTTTTTAAAATGCAAACCTGCTTTTATTTCCTGTGGCGTAAACCCTAAATAATCTGCAACTGCGACCGCATTCAGAGCATTATAAACGTGATGTTCTCCTAAAATCGGAATAAATAATTGGATTTCCTGACCTTGCAGCTCCATCTTAAATGCCATGCCACTTTCTTTATATTGTATATCGTATGCTCGATAGTCCGCTTCTGTGTGAATACCAGTAGTCAGGATTTTCCCTTTAAATTGATCGGTCAATAAATAGTTTGAATTGTCATCATCTTTATTTAAAATAAGTAATCCTTGTTGGTCCATACCTTGAATTAATTCTGATTTAGCTTTCGCTACTTTTCGAACATCCCCATCAAAATTCCCAACATGCGCAAGTCCAATATTCGTAACGATACTTATATTTGGTTGGATAATGCTACAGTGGTTTGTAATAATACCTGGATAAGCCATTCCATATTCAAGCACAACGGCTTGGTGCGAATCATTGATTTCTTCTGCATGTTTTTTAGTATGTTCAGTCGTATTCCAGTAATCCTTCGACTCAAATACATTCCATTTTTTAGACAATATAGACCCTAAAAATGCCTTAGATGTGGTTTTTCCTGCACTACCAGTAATCGCAATTATTGGTTTATCGAATTTTCCATGGTTCGATTGTGCTGTTACTTCGACTTGCTTTGGTTTTGAATCTGTAGGTTTTGGTGCCACTGTTTTTGTGTTTGAAGT
>CALCRD010000244.1 GCA_937894355.1 uncultured Bacillus sp. | reverse complement strand
CGTTTACAATGAATTATATTAATATAACTTCGATAGTTTGATTGGTAAATATCATCATTGGAGAAACATATTTTGGGAGGTTTTTTAAATTGAGAAAAAGATTCATTCTTTTGTTAACAATGGTAATATCCTTTGCTTTGATTTTGTCTGCATGTGGAACTAGCGATTCGAAAAACGATTCAGAGGATACAAAGAAAACAATCCGAGTAGTTACGGCGGCCGAATATGCTCCATTTGAATATATGGACAAGGGAGATGTTGTTGGTTTTGATATTGATTTAGTAAATGCCGTGGCACAAGAAGCGGGTTATAAGGTTATGATCGAACATGTAGGATGGGATCCTATTTTTGTCGAGATTGAGGAGAAAAGAGCAGATTTCTCAGCCTCAGCTATTACGATAAATGATAAACGAAAACAAAGTTATGACTTCGCTTCCCCTTACTTTTTATCAACAAATATGATAATGGTCAAAGAAGGCAGTGACATCAAAACAGCTGCTGACCTTAAAGATAAGAAAATTGCTGTTCAAAATGGCACTACCGGCCAAGAAGCTGTTGAAAAATTGTTAAGTGCAAACCATCCAAATATTAAAAAATTCGAAAGTATACCCTTGGCCATTATGGAGTTAAAAAACGGCGGAGTTGATGCAGTAGTTGCAGATAACACCGTGGTTGAAGAGTATGTAAAGAATAACCCTAAGGACAAGCTTAAAGTTGTCGAGGATGAAGACGCCTTTGATGTAGAATATTTCGGATTTCTATTTCCAAAAGGAAGCAAGCTAACAGCCGAAATTGATGTAGCTTTAAAAACGGTTCTTGAAAATGGGACTTATGCTAAACTCTATAAAGAATGGTTTGGTGTTGAACCAAATGTCCAGAAATTAACAGCGGAACAATAAGAAGTAATGGAAACTAATGGTATGAAGAGACACTAGCCCCTATAGGCTGGTGTTTCTTTTTTACTTCTTGACTTACTTTTTGGATTTACAAAAAAACCTCTCCAGCTAATGCAGAGAGGTTTTTCTCAGATTCAAAAATTAAGCTGCTTTTTCTCGATTATCTTTAAGACCATCCAGTGCGCCATTTTGTAACCGAGCGTAAGCTCCTGTAATTAATATGGTTACGACTACTGGTAGTAACCACCCTAGGCCTTCTTTATATAACGGCAATGATTTTTCATAAAACGAAACAATTGGTGCCATCCACCCGTAATATTCGATTCCAATTAGTTGGCAGAAGGTTTTAAAACCATCAATGATACTGATCATAAATGTTACCACCATCACTGCAACGTATACTATTCGTGAATGATTGAACAACTTGGACACGAAAGTTAGTAACATTAAAGCGACTGCTAGTGGGTATAGAAACATTAATACGGGTATGGAGTAGTTAATGATATTAGCTAATCCGAAGTTTGCAATAATCAAGGATACGAGTGAAAAGAAACCAACCCATAGCTTATAACTTACTTTCGGAAATAACGTATTAAAATATTCACCACAAGCCGTCATCAATCCGATACTGGTTGTGAGACAAGCCAGGGTAATAATAATGGAGAGCATAACCGATCCTGCTGTTCCGAAATAAAAAGATGAGGCATTCCCAAGTATAGGTCCACCTGTTTCAAAAATGCCAAACATCTTCGTGCTGGTTGCCCCCAAATAGGCAATACCCATATAGATAATTCCGAGCAAGCCAGTTGCGACAATCCCTGATTTTGCAGATGCTAAAAGGACACCGCGTGTTGAGGTAACACCCATTGCACGAATAGCATTAATAACGATAATTCCAAATACCAGTGAGGCCAGCGCATCCATTGTGTTATAGCCTTCCATAAAACCTTTAACAAATGCTCCGTTCGTATAGGTTTCTTGGGGAGCCTCGATTGTACCCATTGGTTTTACAATAACCATAATCAATAAACCGAACAAAAGAATTAGGATTCCAGGCGATAAGATTTTACCAACATTATCAACAATTTTTGCAGGGTTTAACGAAAACCAAAGAGTAATAGCAAAAAATATCAATGTAAAAAGGATTAATCCAGTTTGTCCGAATTTTTCACCGACAAATGGCGCTATTCCAATATCATAGGCAACTGCACCCGTTCTGGGAGCTGCAAAAAAAGGGCCTATGGTTAAATATAGAAGTGAAGTAAAAACGATTCCATAGATTGGATGAACTCTACTAGCAAGTTCTTGCAAGTTTTTACTTCCAGAAATGCCCATTGCCAAAATTCCAAGGAATGGCAATCCTATTCCTGTAATTAAAAAGCCAGCAACTGCCATCCAAACGTTTGATCCTGCATTTTGACCTAGTGTTGCTGGGAAAATTAAATTCCCCGCACCAAAAAATAAAGCAAACAACATAACTCCAACTACAAAATACTTTGAAAACGGCAAACCTTTTTGCAATAGTGTTCCCCCTAAGATGTCCTATGGTTGATATTAATATTTAATATTGACCGGATATTATTTTATCACGATAACAATCTTACTATTTCCGCAAACGAAATACAACCCATTTCTAAGATTATTTTGACAATTCCAAGTGGTAATTAACTACAACAAAATAGTTCTTTGTTATAGGATTAGTTCCTACGCACAGATTTATTCTATTAAAAACTTGGGAAATAATCATTTCTTTTCAAAAACGAAAAGCGCACCGCCTTAATAGATTTAGTGGTATTGGTTAGGAACAGACCAATTTCAGGAGTAGGTTTGAGTGGAACTTATGTGATTTTTTTTGAGTGAAAATCTTTTTCTAAATTGGGAAAAATGAAAATGCAGAGTTTGATTACATAGGAATGATGCTGGAACTTAAAGAGGCTAGATGAAGGAATTACCAATGTTAATTAATTCGTTGGTAATTAAAGAATTCAGAATTTAAAATCAAAGTTTATTAGAGTAATAGGAAACACCAAGGTTTATAACTGAAGATTTTTTCTCATTTTTGCTATTTCCCTTTCATTTCTAACTGCCTTTTCCCATATATGCTCTTGTTCTGCTCGCATATCGTTAAGAATATTAACAGCTTGGGACTGTTTTTCCTTGACTGTTTGAAGTTCTTCCTTTATTCCGTGGACATTTTCCTTGACTGTTTGAAGTTCTTCCTTTATGCCGTGGACATCTTCTTTGACATTTTGAAGCTCATGGTTATTATTTCCGACCATGGTAATTAAGTTTGCGAGCATTTCTTCCATTCGATCAAGCTGTTTCTTACTCATTTTTTTCACCTCCTTCATTTTCATCATTATACATTTTCTCTCTAATTTTTTCTATCTAACAAAAAATAATTGTTGGTGAGCAAATTTTCCGCAGATGTCTAAAATATAATGATGCAACCAAATACTAAATTGGTCACTAAGGTAACTTCTATTGACTTTAGATTCAGTCAACTAAAAACAGGTATACCTACGGCAATCGATTAAGCACTTCTTCTATCGGAATTGCCAATCCTTCAAGGACTTCACCTTTTTTGACCTCAGGTACGGTCGTTCCAAAGACCACTCCCACTACTTTTCCATTTGCATTGATTACTGGACTGCCGCTATTGCCACGAAATACAGGAGCTGTAATCGACAGAACAGGTATATCCATGCTTTTCACACCTGTTAACCCAATAACTTCACCTTTATTAGCAATTTGGTAATACGCCAAAGGGTTGCCAATAACGAAGACTTCATCCCCTTCCTTCCAAGTGTCACTTTGGGATAATGATAAGACTGGAAGGTCATTGCCTTTGATGTCTAAAAAGGCTAAGTCAATTTCGGGGTATTTTTGAGCGATTGATGCTTTAAAGACTTGCCCATCGGAAAAATAAATAACAACCGGATTCATGTCCTCAATAACATGGAAATTAGTAATGATATATCCATCCGCCGCAATATTAAATCCAGTTCCTTTTTTATTACTCCCTTCAATTGACACAACCGCTTTTTTATATTGTTTTATTTCCTCCCGTTGTGACAATTGAAAAGATATTTTTAAAAATTGAAAAGCAGGAATATTAAATGCAGTCGCCAAGGCTGACAAACTATTCATTAAAAATACAACAGCTACTAATCCAGCCACCCACCGAATAATAATCTTCCGGCGTTTCTTTTTTCGATCGCTATTAGGATCTTTTTCCTCATGAAAAAAATCTTCGATAGCAGGTTCTGCAAATTCTAGGGTTTCCTCATTTTTTTCGTCCATTCTGTCCCCTCGTTTCAAAGCTACTTCCATATACTATAAAAATAAGTGCAATGAATTCTGTCTCTGAGTCTGCCCATCCATTCACGGAGAGACTTGTGGTCGTCAATTTCGGTCCTTCCTTATTATTATAACTTTTACCTTAGAACATCACCCATTATTCTATCCCGATCAAAAATTTTTCTTCCTTCTCCGCAAAGGAAATATTGAAGCACAAATAGGGAAAAGCCGTTTAGAATTTTCTCTAAACGGCAGCCTTTTTTAGGTTGTTTCACCTTTTTTTAGCAAAATTAGATTCGCTTTTCCCCTTCAATGGCTTGGATTGGATTAATACTTTGGGTGAATTCAAGGGTTCCAATGTATTCTCCATTCTCATCTCGTACAGCAAAATAACGGATATAAGCATATTTATCACCGAATTTAATCCAGAAATCCTCGACGTCTTTCTTTCCGGATTTAAAATCGGCTAACAGTTCCTCCACTGCTCGAACGCTTCTTGGAGGGTGACAGTTTTGAACAGTTCGGCCAATTACGGTTTTTGTGCGGGCAAAGATTCTTTCTTTTCCGTGTGAAAAATACCGGACAACATCATCTTGATCAATGAAGGTAATATCAACAGGTAAATGGTTTAAAATCAGTTCCAACTGCTTTAATGATAGAACGCCGGTTTCCAACTTAATATACCCTTCTGAGATAGCATTCTCCTTGAGGCCTTTTCTCTCTGGCTTCCATTCTTCTG
>CALCRD010000243.1 GCA_937894355.1 uncultured Bacillus sp. | reverse complement strand
CTCCAAGTCCTTCCATCAAACCAATAAATCCAATTGGCTTCTCTCCAAGTCCTTCCATCAAACCAGTAAATCCAATTGGCTTCTCTCCAAGTCCTTCCATCAAACCAATAAATCCAATTGGCTTCTCTCCAAGTCCTTCTATCAAACCAATAAATCCAGTTAGCTTCTCTCCAAGTCCTTCCATCAAACCAGTAAATCCAGTTAGCTTCTCTCCAAGTCCTTCCATCAAATCTCCTGACCCTTGGTCTAAATCTCCAGATCCCTGGATTCCAGATCCGTTTGATTACAGGCCACCACCACCGAAGCCTATTAATTTTGATTTCAGTCTGGATTTTGATCCATCAAAGCACACTAAAAAAATTAAGGAAACAAAAAACAAAATGCGCAAAAATGAATACGGAGACCCATTTAAAATAAAACTCAAAATCTAATAATGCAGAAACAAATATATCTAAGGAACACAGGGTTATAACTGTAGAACAAAATTCAAAATATTGTATACAATAGGGGGAGTCTACAGTATGGAAAATGAACAACTAGAGCTTTGGAAAGAGCACCCAAACCAGATGTTTATAGGTGCTATACTTAAATCTGGAGTTGCTTGGGTTGCAGCAATATTGCTTATAATTGTTTCTGATATAGTCTCTAATGAATTGGTTACATTTTTTGTAATATTCGCCGGATTCGCAGTTGCATTATATTATTCCATCATGGTATACGTTAGCGCTTGGAACATGCTTAAATATAAAAATCGAAGCCCCTGGTGGATATGGTTAGTACTGTTAATCGGGTTAATAGGGGCGGCAATATTGCTATGCCTAGAAAACAAATCTTATAATGCCGGCACAGAGACTCTTTCCAAAGTATAAATTAAAAACGATCTTCTCTTTTTTATTTACCATCTTTCCCCGAGCTTCCATTTTCTAGTGTTTATTTTAATTATATAATGGAAATAATTGATTTGATCTAAGATTTCTACCTCTTTTTGACCCCATGTACCCACTGACATAAACGGACCATCTTCATCTAATTTGCGCAATTGATCTTCTAAATCTTCTATTGAATATAAATCGTAAATAAACCCTTTATATGGTTCAAAGATCAATTTTCCATCTTTATTATATGGTAAATATTTGTAAAACCACAACCAAAGTCTGTATTTTAATCTCATATCATTTCCCATCTCCCCTTAATTCTTAATGATCTCATGTAACTATTTAAAAATTTAGAGAGGTTACCAATAAATTTCATAAGTTTTTACTGTTAGGTCTACATCATCGAAATTCATATAAACCTTATAATGTTCAAACAATCCTTCTAGTTCATATTTTTCCCCTATCCCCATGGTCACTATTGTATCATGGTTTCTAAAATCATTATTCAAAGGAGCAGTGCAATCCACAAAAACTAATCCTTCATCTGTAGTATTGAAAACATTACATGCATGGCCTTCAGTTATTTCATAAAAATCAACACTAACATACCCGGCTTTGATTCCTTGTTCTTCTGCATTATTATGAACTGTTTCTGCAAAATCCGCACAAACAAAAGAACCATATTCATAAGGAATTGTATCTGTCAAATCTGCTTTCAAAAACCTTTTAAGTTCTTCATATGATGGGTCTGTAGCGTTTACATTATTGACAAGCTTAATTCGATGACCATCTGCACCTGCAATGTTCAAATATTTGACAGGGTCGTTATAATCGCTAGGGTCCCCATCGCTCAACACTGAACTAGCAAGAAATACTAGAAAAGCTAATCCTACTATCATCATGCACAGACTTAACAAAGCTGATAGAAAAGACATTGTTGCTCTAAAAGCTAATTCTGCTATCATCATGCACAGACTTAACAAAGCTGATAGAAAAGACATTGTTATTCTTTTTATTCTATAATACACGTATCTAAAAAAATAATACATGTATTTTAGATAATAAAACGCACTCGACTTTGAAAATCCACGCTTCATCCTGCTATTATGCTTTCTAAACCTGTACCTTTTTATCATATCTTCCTCGATTTTGAAACCTCATTTATTTGAGCTTCAAGAGGAGGAAGAGGTAAGACATAATTTGGCGAATCCCTTGATATTATATAATACTCCGATCTTCTGTCTATGTTAAGCTTCTTCATATTCATTCTATAGTTGTTCCAACTCCTCTGAAAATTAAATTCCTTGCAACTATGCAATTCTGGTAATCTACAATTTGAACAAAAAGTATCCCCACAATGATTACACTTAAAAGGAAGTGAGTATATCCTTTCTTTACAATGATCACATTCTCTCATACTTGATTTACCCCCAAGATCTTCAAAGACTTCCTTGAGACTATTCTCAGATTTCAAAAACGCTTTCGTCTAAATACCATATACCGCCCATCACCCGCATACGAAACCGCATACTTGTAATACCTTCCGGAAAAAAATTTATTTCCTCGTCTAAGCCTGCCATTAACATACTTGTACCGTCTGCACTGAGCACGTGCCCATCTTGATAATCTCCACTTTGGAACCCTATAATACCTCACTTCATTAAAGAATTCCATATCCGGTTTATGTGTCATGGCATTCCTGATCTTATCCAACAAACACAAAAACAAAAAAAACCCTACAGCAAAAGTTAACACATAATAAATAATTTTCATCCACTCCCTAATTTTACGTTTCCTCTACAGGCAGGACATGTAACATACACATGCATTCCTAGCTCGATCAGTGGCAGCTTCTTCCCTTTATACTCCCAAGCATATCCACAAACTGGGCAGATTGTCTCTATCTTATCTAGCTTCCCCATATATTGTGATTAGTAGTAGTAGAAATATAAAACCTTCTTAACTTTCTAAAAAAGACTAAGCAAAAACTATATTTCAAAACATAAGGTTATTACTCTACTCATTATAGCACAGGCTTAAAAAACTAATTGAGAAACAGTTAATAACTTTTAAACATGTATCAAACAAACCTATTAGACTGTGATGTAACTCAGGATCTGCCAGGAACAGTCTTACTATCTGATTTTCTACTTGACTGCCAGGTCAGGAACTTTTCCCCTAGAACAATCCAGTCATACAAAAGCAATCTGAAATATTTCCTATCCAGACACTCTTTAGAAATATCCCCCATGGTCCTGAAAGACTTCCTTCTTCATATCCGGGATGAAAAAGGCTATTCTCCTTCCACCGTTGAAAATTACTTTGCTGCTCTCTCTTCATTTTTTGACTTCCTAGAATGGGAAGGAGTGCAAAAAAATATAGTTCCTCAATTCCGGAAAAGATACCTCAGGTACTATAAAGCACAAAGGCACGAAGAACGGCAGCTAATAAGCCTAGAACAAATGAAGGACCTCATAGACTCTGCAGAATGGATAGGCTTCAAAGCCATGTTTATTTTCTTCGCAAAAACAGGCATCCGAAGACAAGAACTAATCGACCTTGACCTGCAGGACCTCTATCTCTCAAAAGGGTATGCAGTCCTCAAGCCTCATGCAAAGCGAAGTAATAGAATAGTATTCTTTGACGAAGAATGCGCCCAGGTCCTGGAAAGCTGGTTATCATGGCGTAAAACTCACAAACTTAGGAACAAGGCCCTCTTCTTGGGAGTAAAAGGCTCCCGGATCTCTCGAGATGCAGTATATGATGCTACCACCCAGCACGCTCGGAAACTCGGCTTCCACAACCCCGAAGGCAAGTTAAACGAAAAATTTACACCGCACTGCTTCCGGCATTTTTTCACTACCTGGCTAAGGCGTGCAGGTTGTCCAAGATCCATAATACAAGAACTCCGTGGAGATGTCAGAAAAGAAGCCATAGACATCTACGACCATATAACCCAAACAGAACTAAAAGAGAGCTATCTGAAACATATTCAAAGACTTAACATTATATTATAATTTTTTATAAAACTCTCTTCAAATTTGCCGCAACTAATCTAAAAAATTGTTTCATCAAAAACGAATGAATTTTTTTAAAATGTTCGGCCTAAAAAGGTTAGCGCTGAGGAGGAGATTCGAACTCCCGTAGCGCGAAGCGCTACCGGTTTTCA
>CALCRD010000242.1 GCA_937894355.1 uncultured Bacillus sp. | reverse complement strand
GAAGCCAGGATAGTCGAATATAATCCCCTAACTTCGCCTCTGAAGATTCCAATTCGTAAATATTATTCCTTCCACCCCCAGCAGGATTAAAACCGCATTGATAGGCAATGGCTTCTAATAAGGTGGATTTCCCTGACCCATTTTCTCCTACGAAAAAAGTAATATTCTTTATAAACTCAAGAGTATCCAGATTCCTAATGGTAAGGATAGAAAAAGGATATTGACCAGTTTTTTTAATTTTTTCTTTCAATAGAGTTACTTTTCTCAGAAACAAGATGTTCCACCTCTAAACTGATGGGGTTTTGTATAACTACAAATATCTTGGAGCTTTTCTTTTATAAATTAAATAATCTTCTTTAAACACGGCTTCTAAATGTTTTTCTTCCTGTAGTATAAGAAGATGAATGGAAATAATATTGAGTAAACTAATAAACAACGTCACTATATTAGGAAAGGTTAAGAATAATCCTATAAACATGAAGTCGAATCCTACAAAGGCGGGATTCCTACTATATTTATATAAACCGTTGGTGATTAGTTTTGTTTTTGTATTTTTGTCTATTCCTACTCTCCAGGAGGTTTTCATAAAAAGCATTGATAACACAAAGTAACTTAAACCTACTACGACTGTAAATAAACCTAGGTAGTTGAGAAACTCATTTTTAAAAAGGTTTGGTAATAATCCCGTCACCCAATTGCTTACTAAGGATTCTGCCAACCATATAATACCCCATAAAAAAGTGGAGATCCGTACTAGTGATTCAGCGAAATTAATGGATTTTCCTTTATTTCCTTTTGCTAAAACAAGAGCCTTGATACCTGACTTTTTCTTTAAAATAATTAAATTCAAAACATAAGAGAATAAAAATAAAATAAACAGTATTAATGAAAAAATGTTTATAATGTTCATCTTTTTTCTCTCCTTTCTATTTCCCTCGCTTCGCATGTATCCCCTTAAGTCAGTTACATTAATTCGTTTTTTCTTTTTTTGGACGAGTAATAATAGCTAAAAGAAGGATGAACCATGCTAACAAATAAAAATTCCAAATCGTTGTTGAGGCAATGAGAAAGTAAATGGTTAATGGTAATAGTGCCAATAAAAATACCATAGCAATTATTTTTTTTGATAATATGACAAAGACATATGCGAGGATGGCGGGGAGAATCATGAATACCGTCATAACGAACATGGTGTCTTGTCCGACAGAACGACTGGTATAAGGATTAAAAAATAAAAAAATTATGGTCAACACAATGTATCCCGCTGATGCCAGGAATCCTAAGAAATAACTTGTAAATTTTCTCACTTTCTTTACCCCCTTTTAGTAATTGGAAGTACTCTTCAATCTTCCTTCCTCCTCAATCTAAAATAACTAATTTACTATAAAATAACACAAATTATATATCCAAAAAATAGTAACTTTTCGAATAAAAAATCCAAACACGCCGCTACATTGCAATTGTCCGAAGATTTTAGTATTATCCAACTAAAGACTTAAATAACTATGTGTGACTGGCGGAGCATGGAAATCCATGAGGGAGCACATAGAGAGTAATTGCCGTACGCCTGGGCAGAGGTAAGGAGTTAGATTTACTCCTTGCCTCTTTATTTTTCTACAACAAGCCGTACTAAAATAAGATGAGTGAGGGACAATCGATGTTAAGTACAAAGAAAATGCTGATGCTAGGCTCTGGAGAACTGGGGAAGGAAGTCATTATCGAAGCTCAACGATTAGGCGTGGTTACAGTCGCGGTAGACCGCTATGCACATGCACCTGCCATGCAGGTCGCCCACCGCAGTTATGTAATCGATATGTTGGATTCGGAGAAGTTGCGGGAAATTATCGAACAGGAGAAACCGGATCTCATCGTACCAGAGATTGAAGCGTTAGCCACTTCCGAGCTTGTAAAACTGGAAGAAGAGGGCTATCGCGTCATACCAACAGCTCGCGCGGCGAAACTTACGATGGATCGGGAAGGTATCCGCCGATTAGCTGCAGAGAAGCTAGGTTTGCCCACAGCAGGCTACAAATTCGCCGATACGTACGAGGAGTTCGTACAATCCGTAAAGGAAACCGGCTACCCTTGCGTTGTCAAGCCTCTAATGAGTTCATCAGGCAAAGGGCAAAGCGTTTGTCGTGAAGAGAAGGACATCCAGCAAAGTTGGAATATTGCCATGGAAGGCGGGCGTGTTCAAAAGGGGAGAGTTATCATCGAAGAATTTATCCGCTTCCAATCGGAGATTACATTGCTTACGGTTCGTTCCGTAAACGGGACCAGCTTCTGCGCGCCAATCGGGCATATTCAGGAAAGCGGGGACTACATCGAGTCTTGGCAGCCCCACCATATGACGGATCGTCAAATCGAGGAAGCGAAACATATCGCGAAGACAATTACAGATGAGCTTGGCGGCTATGGCCTGTTCGGTGTCGAGCTGTTCCTGACGGAAGACAAAGTGTATTTCAGTGAAGTTTCACCTCGGCCCCATGATACAGGATTAGTGACCCTGGT
>CALCRD010000241.1 GCA_937894355.1 uncultured Bacillus sp. | reverse complement strand
GCGGAAAAGTTACTAAGCAAGAAAGAACACAGCCCCAGCCAATTAATACATGCTGCGTCCACCGGTAAATCCCGCGATTCCAGATAAAATTGTAGGTAGCCAAATGCTCAACAGTCGTTTTTGGAGTAGATTTTCGGAATAATAGTTTTAGACCTTTTTTGATAAAAATCTTTGTTGGTGGTCTTTCGCCCCAGGCGATAAACCGATAAAAGAAACCGCCAATGAAAACGATTGT
This sequence comes from uncultured Bacillus sp., assembly GCA_937894355.1. Taxonomy (GTDB): domain Bacteria; phylum Bacillota; class Bacilli; order Bacillales; family Cytobacillaceae; genus Bacillus_BU. The sequence goes on along the minus strand of CALCRD010000241.1, from coordinate 11,184 downwards.
CCCAACCATATAGCCATATAAATTCAAATCAATATGGGTAAACATTCTCGTTCCGATAAACACTAAGATGATAAGTCCACAAATGGTTAAGAACATTGATTTTGCAAAATGAGAAGCAAAAGCATTTTGCATGGAATGCCCCGTTTGTTGATTAGCGGAAAGTTCAGCCTTCATTTAAAAGTCCTCCTTAAAACACAATATAGACAGTTAATATAGTGTATATTTTACATATCGAAGCTCGTCTAAGAATATCGGGGAACCTCCCCATCATCTCCGGGAAATTCCCCTACTCCTCCTAATTCGTTCAACTTTTGTACATAAGTTTATATAGGATCTACTCATTTCAATCTATTCACCACCGCCTATAAGCATTCATCATATTACCTCCACCAAATAAGAAAACAGACTATCCATTTACTGGATAGTCTGTTATAGATACATATTTATTTTATAAATGGCCACCAGTTTGCTTTGCCGAAAAGCTTGGCCATCACTGGGACAAATAAAGGTAAAATCACCAGGGCATAAAGGAATAATCCAATTAGCACAAGTGTGGCAATTTGAAGTAAGGATAAAACTCCTGCTGGCATCATTGCGGCAAAAGTCCCTCCAAGAATAATCGCTGCCGAAACAATGACCGTCCCCATTTTCTTCATCGATAAATGCATGGCCTCATTAACTGGAAAATCTCGGTATTCTTTAAAACGATCCATTAAGAAGATACTATAATCAATTCCTAGTGCAACAAGGATAACAAAAGCAAAGAAAGGTACTGCCCAGCTTATTCCATCGTAGCCAAGGATATTTACATAAATCATTTCTGTTACCGACATCGCTGTATAGTACGTGATAATCAAAGAAGCGATTAGATAAACCGGCATGATAAACGATCGTAGCATGATGATTAAGATAATCGCAATGCCGACCAACATCAAGACAACCGTCCGGGAATAATCCGCCTTTGACATTGCACTTAAGTCAGCATTTGTACTAGTAATTCCCCCAACAGCAACAGTTGCATTCTCAAGCTTAGTTCCTTTTATAGACTTTTCAATCGACTGTTTGATGTCATCAATTCGGTCAATGGCCCCATTCGAATATGGGTTATCTTTGAAAACAACATCAATCGTCATGACCTTACGATTTTCTGACAAATACGTATCCAGCACCATTTCAAAATCCTTACTGTTTAACACCTCTTCTGGAATAAACATTCCAGTCATACTTGGATCCGACTCAGACAAATCCGATAAATAATCCTGTGCCGAATCTAACCCATCATGTATTTTGGTTAATCCAGTTACACTTTGGTCAAGTCCCTCAGTTAATTGGCTCATTTGTCCACCTAAATCGGAAAAACCATCAAGGAGCCTTTGCTGACCATTATTAATCGTCGACATTCCATCACTGAACTCAGACATATGATCAACTACCTGACCTTGACCCTCAGCAGCACTATCCATTCCCTTCTGTAGTTGGTCAAGACCTGTAATTAGCTGTGCCATTCCGCCATTTATGACTTGCTGTCCATTAATTATGCCAGCAAACTGCTGATTTGCTTGATTTATTCCGCTAGCAACTCCTCCAAGCTTACTATTCAAGTAATCTAAGCTCCCGAATAATTCACCAGTTGCAGTACGGGTAAACAGAATCGTCTCTTTTAAAGGTAGATAGTCTTCCTTATCATCGTTAATTTCCGGATATTTTTGTTCAAGTCTACTAAAATGCTGATCTACTGAAGCTAGTCCACCAGAAATCTGTTGTAAACTGGCTGCGATTTTTTGATACTCACCTAGCAAGCCTGAAATACCTGACTGAGCACCCTTATAGCCAGCTAACAACTGCTCATTACCCGCCGTAAGCTTTTCAGCATTCGTTTTTATCTCTTGTAAGTGGTTTTTAATTTCTGCTGCTCCCATTGAACCCGTGCGAATTCCCGTTTCAATTTGGGTTAAGCCATTTTGCAATTGACCCATACCTGTTTTTAATTCATTCGTTCCCGATACTAAGCTTCCTATTCCATTCGTTGCCTCTTTTAGTTGTGGTTCAGATTTTACAAGCTTGTTTCCAGCTTGACTTAGCCCATCACTTATCGTTTTAATCCCCTTGTTCCCATCACCAATACCCTGCTCAAGTGTAGCTGCTTGTTTGAAAACAAATAAGTCCTCAAGCGGTTCTCCAGTTGGTCTGGTAACGGAGCGAATCGTATCCACTCCAGAAATTTTTTCTAAATCCTGACTGATTTTCTCAGCCAAGCCAAAGTATTCACTTGAATCCATTTTGTCATCATTCTTGATCACAATTTTCGTTGGCATTGATTGACCTGGACCAAAACCTTCTGCAATCATATTAAAGGCTTTGATGGAATCCGCCTTATCTCCCACTTCATCTAGTGAATTGTAAGAAAGCGTCCCATCATAGGTAGCAAGAAATGGTACCGTAACCGCTGCGACAATCATCAACGAGATTAGCGGTTTTTTCAAAGCAAAACGGCCAACAATATCCCATAGCTTACTGTCTTTATGCCCCAAAGTTCCTTTTGCTGGCCAAAATAAACGTCGGCCCAGCACAGCCATGAAAAATGGCACAATCGTAGAAAGGGCGACCAATAGTAGTGCTACCCCTATCGCTACTGCTGCAGCTGATTGATATAGTTTAAAAGCTGATAATCCAATAGCTGAAAATCCGACCATTACCGCTAATCCGCTAAAATAAACGGTTTTTCCTGCAGTACGATAGGTCGCCACAATGGCATCAGTAATAGTTTCGTTATTGGCAATTTCTTCTTTAAATCTACTTAATAGTAAAATACTATAATCTGTTCCAATTCCAAACAAAACAGCCACTAAAAAAATCTGCGTATAGGATGAAATCGGAAAGTTTAATTGATCTACAAGGAAAGCGACGATTGATTGTGATGCTAAGTAAGTTAAGCCCACCGTGACTAAAGGAACTAGTGGGGCAACGACCGAACGGAAGACCAGCAGCAGAACAGCAAGAATAAACACAACTGTAATTCCTTCAGTCTTCTTCAATCCTTCCTGGGCATTGTTGTTTAAATCCTCGGTTACCAGCCAACTACTAGTATAGTAGTGTTCTAGATTAATCGATTCAAGTGTACTGTAAAGCTGTTTTGCGACAACTTTATCCTCCCGATTTCCCATGTCAATCATGATTGAAGTCAAGATCGTTTTGCCATCTTTTGATAATAGCTGATCCTTTAATGCTGCTTCATTAAAGTGGGAGGTAATTTCCGTAATTCCGAGTTTTTCCTTATTTTTTGTTAAAATATTTATTGCCCTTTTGGCTTCAGAAAGTTCTTTTTTGGTAAGTTTCTTTTCACTGTGGAAAACCAGGGCAACCTGCGATTCATTTCCATTTTCCATTTCTGCCACTATTTCATTGGCTAACGAGGACGTATATCCCTCAGGTACATCAAGGTCCCCTTTATCGCGAACTAAATTGGCCATATTGGGTGCTGTCATCATTAATATCGTGACAATAGTAATCCAAGCCAATAAAACAATCCATTTCCCTTTTAAAATTAACCTCATCCTTGTCTACCTTCCTTGATATCATTAAGTAATTGCTCCAGCTTTTCATAAGTTTCAATGAAATTATTGATTTCATCATCTTTGAATTTGGTAATGAACCCTTCAACTAAATCATGAATTCGCAGTTCACATTGATTAAATAAGGCATGGCCATTTTCCGTTAAAGTTAAATAGACAACACGGCGATCGTTGACATCTCTCGTTCTGTCGATTAGCCCCTTATCGACTAATCTTGTGATAATTGCAGTTATCGCACTTTTGTTAACGGCAAATACTTCTGCTAATTCTGAAGAAGTACAGTTATTTTTTTGTTTAATATATCGAAGCGTATAATGCTGATCATAGGTTAAATCATCACCAATCTGATCCTTAATAAGGCCTTCTGCCTTTTTCGTTACCGAAAAGGATACTCTTATATAACGGTTAATCAAATCTTGAATCTTTTCATTATCCATCAAATCACATCCATTTTAGTTAAATAGGTGAACTATTCACAAGTTAAACTATATTATATTTTTATCTCTAATGTCAATAAAATTACAACTGAGGGGGATGACAGATATTGTGAAAACTTGTAAATACTTTTCCATCCCGCAAATTGTAAATGTAAAATTTGGCAGTTAAATATCAATTTTTTCAAACTTTCTGCTTTACTTGCTGCTACGATTCCCCTGTCTTTCTTCTTGGGAATCGTTGGACCAATACGATTCCCTTACAGGGCTTCAATCAGGCATCAAGGGAATCGTTCGCCCTCTACGATTCCCCTAAATAGCTTTTATCACGCTTCTCGGGAATTGTTCAGCTCCTATGATTCCCTTGTTGACCTCAACGGGAATTGTTTATACTGGTAACTTTGTAAAAGAAAGCATCGTAATACATATAAAGTAAATTACCCAACCTTTTTATGTTAACTCTTCAGGTAATTTACTTTTTTTACCAATACTTCTAACCTACAATTCCCCGAAAGTAAAAATTTAGAAAAGCGCAAGCGCCTTGGTAGTAAAATCGGCTTTTGGATTTTACCTCAACTCACGACCAGCACCAGTAAAATTAGCGGAGATTTTCCGGTTATATGCAAAATAGTGCTCATTTCGAGGGGAATAAGCGGAGTTTTTCCGGTAATGCATCGCAAATTCCCTTATTTTCACGTTTTTCGAGTCAATAAGCGGAATCTCTCCGTCTATTGAAGCCATTTTTGATGATTTTCACTAATTAAGCGGAGTTTTTCCGTCTATTTATCAGATCAGATCTGTTGCTTAATCTGACCACCCAAACCGATTTGAGCGGTTGCTCATCGGTCATGCCCCAGGTGTGAGAATCAGTAGCTTTTTGTCGACTAGTTGAGAAAGTACTTTGCTCTTAACACTATTCCAAGTTGAAAATGCTTAAATACTTACTACATCTGGACCGTCGTCCTTCTTGAATATTCCCATACAAAAAAGGCCAGCATCCGCTGACCTCAAAAAATTTCAATTTATTATTTTGATTTGTCATCAATGTCCTCCTAAGTATGCCTGCTTCACTTGGTCACTGGCATTTAGCTCTTCAGCTGTCCCCGAAGTCACTACTCTGCCCGTTTCAATGACATAAGCCCGATTAGCGATTGATAGAGCCATATTGGCATTTTGTTCAACCAAAAGTATGGTAGTGCCATCTTTATTTATTTCCTTGATAATATTAAAAATTGTCTTTACCAGTAGTGGAGCTAATCCCATTGATGGCTCATCCAGTAATAGTAATTTTGGTCGGGCCATCAACGCCCGCCCCATCGCCAGCATTTGTTGTTCTCCACCAGACAAAGTTCCTGCTTGTTGTTTTCGGCGCTCGAGAAGACGGGGAAATAAGCGAAATACTTTCTCAAAATCCTCTTGAATTCCAACTTTATCATTTCTGACATAAGCACCAAGCTCTAAGTTTTCCTCAACACTCATATTAGCAAATACCCGTCTGCCTTCTGGGACCTGAGATATTCCCCTTTTCACCATTATTTGAGCGGGTTTGCCGGCAATAGAAACACCCTCATGGAGGATTTCCCCTTGCTTAGGTTTTAACAATCCAGAAATCGTCTTGAGTAATGTACTTTTCCCTGCACCATTGGCACCGATTAAGGTAACAATCTCTCCACGATTTATTTCCAGGGAAACTCCTTTTAATGCTTGAATATTCCCATAGTAAACATTAATGGCATCAACCTTAAGCATGTTGCGGGACCTCCTCTCCAAGATATGCCTCGATGACTTTTGGATTGTTTCTTATTTCATCTGGAGTTCCTTGAGCAATTAAATTCCCGTGATCAAGTACATAAATTCGTTCACAAACACCCATTACAAGCTGCATATCATGTTCAATTAATAGAACCGTTAAGCTAAGCTTCTCTCTAATAAATGAAATAAGGTTCATTAACTCTTGTGTTTCATGAGGATTCATTCCAGCTGCCGGTTCATCTAATAACAACAGCTTAGGTTGGGCAGCCAATGCTCGAGCAATTTCTAAACGTCTCTGTTGTCCATAGGGTAAATTCTTTGCTTTTTCATCGGCATACTTTTCTAAATTAAAGATTTTCAAAAAATCGATAGCCTTCTCTTCCATTTCTTTCTCACCATTAAAATGGCCTGGTAATCGGAGTACCGAACTAAATATACTGTGCTTGGCTAGCGAGTGATAGGCAACCTTTACATTATCAAGAACAGATAACTCATTAAATAGTCGAATATTTTGAAACGTTCGGCTGATTCCTTTTCGAGTTATTTGATAAGGCTTTAATCCATGTAACCGTTCGCCCTTAAAAGTTATAACGCCTTCTGTTGGAGGATAAACTCCTGTTAATAGGTTAAAAAAGGTTGTTTTTCCAGCACCATTCGGACCAATTAAACCAACTAACTCCCCTGTATTTAACACTAAGTTAGCATTAGAAACAGCTTTTAAACCGCCAAATTGAATACCCACTCGATCTACTTTTAGCAACGGAGTCTTTTCTATCATCCTTCCGTCCCTCCCTCTACAGTTCTGTTTCGTTTAAAGTATGATGTCAGCTCTTTAGTTCCTAATAAACCTTGAGGACGGTAAATCATCATCACAATAAGAACAAAACTGTAAATAATCATTCGAGTTTCCGGATAATCCTGAAGGAAGGTCGAAATAAAAGTAAGCAAAATTGCCGCAATGACTGAGCCAGATAAACTACCTAAACCACCTAAAACTACAAAAATTAAAATATCAAAGGATTTCAAGAATCCAAAATTTGTAGGTTGAATGATATAAAAATTGTGAGCATATAAGCCTCCGGCAACACCGGCAAAAAACGCCCCGATAGCGAAGGCTATAACCTTATAGTAAGTTGTATTTATCCCCATCGCATCTGCCGCAATTTCATTTTCCCGAATCGAAATACAGGCTCGTCCATGTGTGGAGTTGGTAAAATTTCTAATGACTACAATCGTGACCAATACACAGATAAAAACCCAAGGCCAAGTGGATAAATGGGTTACTGACATGCCACTTGCTCCACCAACATAATCAATGTTGAGCATCATGATTCGAACAATTTCCCCGAAACCAAGGGTTGCAATGGCTAGGTAATCTCCTTTTAAACGTAAACTAGGTATCCCAATGATAAGGCCAGCTACCGCTGCTGCTAATCCACCGACAAGCAAAGCGAGTGGAAATGGCAATCCCAGTTTCATCGAAATAATTGCCGATGCATAGGCACCTACTGCTAAAAACCCTGCATGACCAATTGAAAACTGGCCGGTAATTCCAATAATGAGGTGAAGACTGACAGCAAGCATGATGTTAATCGCTATCGCGAACAGGGTATTTACATGAAATGGATTAATGTACTCCCCTGTTATTAAAAACTGAATAACCAAAAATCCGATTACAGCTAATAGAATAGACAGCCAAAATCCTTTTGAACGTTTGAAAGAAGCCATCAATTTTCCTCCTCCCTATACTTTTTCTCTTACATTTTTTCCAAGAAGTCCCGTTGGTCGGAAAATCAGGATAAGGATGAGGACAATGAAGGCAACACCATCACGCCATAAAGAATAACCTAATGCACTTACAAGCGCTTCGATTACTCCTAGTAATAAACCGCCGACCATAGCTCCAGGAATAATACCAATTCCTCCTAGTACTGCGGCAACAAAAGCTTTCAAACCTGGAATGATTCCCATTAAAGGCTCAATTTTTATATAATAGGTCCCAAAAATAACACCAGCGGCACCCGCAAGCGCCGACCCGATAGCAAATGTAGCTGAGATGGTTCGATTAACATCTATCCCCATTAATTGTGCAGCTTCTGTATCGAATGAAACGGCTCGCATGGCTTTACCAATTTTCGTTTTATGAACGACAAACTGGAGCAAAATCATTAAACCGATGGAAATACCAAAAATAAACAATGACTGACTGTTAATCATCACCCCTAAAATGTCAATATTTTGGGAAGGTAGAACATCGCCTGGATACGCTTCTGGATGCGCCCCTCTTATATAAATAGTTCCATATTCAATTAATAATGAAACACCAATAGCCGTAATCAAGGCGGCAATTCTCGTGGCATTTCTTAATGGTTTATAAGCAATTTTTTCAATAAGCATTCCAAAGATTGCACAAGCGGCCATTGAAATTAATAGTGCGGGAAAAAAGCCTAAGTCTAATATGGTAATCGAATAAAATCCAATAAATGCCCCCACCATAAAAACATCACCATGAGCAAAATTGATCAATTTAACTATTCCATAAACCATGGTGTAGCCGAGCGCGATTAGTGCATAAATACTACCTAAGGAAATCCCATTAACTAATTGTTGAAATACCTCCATGTTCGCACTCCCTTATCTATTAAGCTTTTAATAAGGAAGAAAGGGGTCATGCCCCCATGCCCCCAACTTCCTTAGATTTATTTATCCCGCATTAAATAGAGATGAGACAACTACCTATTGATGGAAGACTCACTTAATTAGATTTTACGGATTAACTTTGGTTTTAAACGTTAGTTCTCCATCTACATAGCTAAGAATTGATGCAGCTTTAATTGGATTGTGTTTTTTGTCTAAAGACATCACACCTGAAACTAACTCAAGATCTTTTGTTTCAGTAAGCGCCTTTTGAATTTTCTCTGAATCTGTACTTCCGGCACGTTTAATAGCATCAGCTAAGAAAAAGATAGTATCATAGCCTAATGCCGCAAAAGCATCTGGGGATTTTCCATTGTATTTATCTTTATAGGCTTTTAAGAAATTTTGGATTTTTTCGTCGGTGTCACCTGATGAGTAGTGATTTGTAATGTAAGAATTATTCGTGGCTTTTGCGCCGGCTATTTCGATTAATTTTGGAGAATCCCAACCATCTCCACCCATAATTGGTACATCTAGACCCATTTCACGAGCTTGTTTTAAAATTAGTCCAACTTCTTCATAGTAGCCTGGCACGAAAATAAATTCTGGATTTTTGGATTTAATCCGAGTTAGTGTTGCACGGAAATCTGTATCTTTGGCTATATATGCTTCTTCAGTAACAATTTTTCCACCATTTTTCTTAAAGGTTTCAATAAAGGCATCTGCTAGTCCCTTTGCATAATCACTTGCGCTATCAATTAAAACAGCAGCAGAATCTACTTTTAATTCATCTTTGGCAAAATTGGCGGCGACTGTTCCTTGGAATGGATCAATGAAACATGTTCTAAAAACATAATCATTTAGCTTGCCTTTATTATAGGTTATCGCGGGGTTTGTTCCAGTAGGTGTAATCAACGGAATCTTATTATCCTGGGCAATTTGGACTTGAGCGAGAGTGTTTGTACTTGTTGCAGCCCCAATCATGGCTACTACCTTATCTTGGTTAACCAGCTTTATAGCACCGTTGGTTGCTTCAGCAGCATCGGATTTATTATCGACCTTCACTAGCTTAAATTTTTGACCATTAATTCCTTCTTTGTTTACTTCATCAATCGCTAGATTCAATCCCTCCTGCATAGATTGGCCGAAAGAAGCTACACCACCAGATAATTCCATGTTCGCTCCAATTAAAATGGTTTCCTCACTTTTACCCACATTAGGCTCCTTTGCTTTCTTGGCGTTACATCCGGCCATCAATCCTAATGTTAATGAACATGACAAAATAATTCCTAATAGCTTCCTTCTGTTCATTGTTTAACCCCCATTTCATATTTTAAACAATAAAACTATGAAACTCTGATTACGGCCGATATCCCTCCCTAATATTATTTTAGAAAATTAATTATTAAATTAATTATTCTGACAAAATTGTACATAATTTTTCCCACACAGTCTATATTTACCGAAAAAAATATTTGAAAATTTCATAATTAGACACTATTTAGACGATAATACCGTGATGTATGTCACAGACCGAAAATTTTTTTATTCCAAAACCTCAACCATTTTTATAAAAAAATGACAAGCCAATATCCATCATCCTTCTCTATATCGATAAAACATTTAATGAAAAAAACTCCAAAATTAAAAACAGACCCTCAATTAATTAAGGGTCTGTTCATCGCTTTAGTTATTATGCTTTACGTACATTTGTGGCTTGTGGTCCGCGTTGACCACTTTCAATTTCAAAGGTTACTTCCTGACCTTCGTCCAATGTCTTGTATCCTTCTCCTTGTATTGCCGAGAAATGAACAAAAACATCCTCGCCACCTTCACGTTCGATAAACCCAAAGCCTTTTTCACCGTTAAACCATTTCACTTTACCATGTTCCAAATCTTTTGCCTCCTAGCATGAATAAATACACAAAATTGCAATTTAATTTTGCTTACTTATTATGTCCTTCTAGAAAAAATATATACCTTTACTATCAATTATCGTAAAAAGTAATGTAAATCCATAGTCTATAGTCAATCATCATTTCATTCAGGTTTGTACTTTGGGAGAATGACATCAACAATCGTTCCTTTTTTCAGTTGACTTTGTAACTCAACTTTTCCACCATGATCCTTAATAATTTTAAAGCTGACAGTCATACCCAATCCAATCCCTTTTTCTTTTACACTAAAAAACGGTTCCCCGATTTTTTGTAATCGTTCTTCTTCAATCCCACACCCGTTATCCTCGAACCGAACAACAAATTCACTCTCGCTATATTCAAATACGCTAATTTTTACTTCACCTATTGTAAAAATGGAGTCAATTGCATTCTTAATAATATTGATAAACACCTGTTTTAACTGATTTTCTGAACAACTTACTAAAAAATCCTGAGTTTCATCTAATGTTAACGTTACGTTTTGTAAATTCGCCTCTGTTGACATAAAATTAATTGTGTCGCCCAGAATCTCTTGTATTAACACCGACACATGTGATTCCACTCTTGGTTTTGCTAACATTAAAAGTTCCGTAACAATCGTGTTTATCCGCTCTATTTCGGAAATCAATAGGTCCTGACAAGAATCAATACAAATTGTATCTTCTTTAACTAACTGCAAGAATCCCTTCATAGATGTCAAAGGATTACGGATTTCATGAGCAATTCCAGCAGCTAATTCTCCTACAACCACTAGTTTTTCAGTCTTCCGCAGAGCATCTTCAGTAATTTTCAAATCAGTAATATCGCGACCGAGCACCAAAATCCCTTTTCTTCGTCCATCACTATGAAACA
>CALCRD010000240.1 GCA_937894355.1 uncultured Bacillus sp. | reverse complement strand
AAGTTGAGCAAACTTCGGACAAGAATGAGTCCCAAAAGCCAGGTGGTGTCCGAAGATGAGTAAACTTCGGACAAGGGAGAGCCAAAAAAGCAAGATAGAGTCAAAGATGTGTGAACTTCGGGCAGAGAGCCAAAAAAGCACCAAAAAATATCCCTAACTTCCATCAGAACAAAAATTATTTATACGAATCGCTAGTTTTTCCAAACGCTGTAAAATTTTTCTTTAATAACCTGCAAATTGTCCTTTTTGATAAATTGATATTGCACCACTCATAAATGTTTGTAGTCGATTGCTTTTCTTCAGGAAACAAAATTGATATTCCTTCACATTCCGTAAAATGGTGTCTTCACGAAGTCTGGTGGGGAATTAAGGATTAACATTCCCATCTACCTCTGTTGTTTCCGGATTTAACCACGAGGAGATATCCTTCCAAATTTCCGGATTATCTTGACCTAAGCTCCAATTTCCCAACCCCTTTACACCATATTGATGCACCAGATCAATTTTTGCTTTAATCGCTGTAGAATTCTCAAACCAGATTGTATAAGTTCCTTCTGTTAACACTTTCCCATTAATGGTCATGGTAGGGTCACCTTTATTAATCGTAAAAATAGCTTTTGCAGATTGCGTTGCTTCATCATAGGAAATAGTCCCATTATACATATTTAGCGCAGATTGAATTTGATTGTTGGAAATTCCATCACCGCCAGTCGCTGATCCTTCCTTCCAATAGCGTCCGTAATGTCCTACTCCAACGACAATTTGATTTTCCGCCACACCTCGGGTCAGCGCATATTGAATCGATTGCTCGACAAAACTTATACTTGCAATCGGTCCGGGATCACTTCCAAAATAGCTTTCGTCGTAAGCCATAATCATCAAATAGTCAGAGTACTTGGCTAGTTCGGCATAATCATATGATCCGTGCCAACCATTCATCCAGCCATTTGGGTTAGCGGCTACAGCTACAGATACTTCTTTATTTTCAGGAATTTTTTCATTCAACAATCGCACAAAATCAGTATACTCATCGCGATATTCTTCAGTTACGTTTTCAATGTCAATATTTACTCCGTCTAAATTATATAACCGAATGGTCTCGGCAATTTGATTTGAAAGTTGTTCGCGGTTGTTTAATGCCATTTCTCCTGTGGCACGATCCCAATGATTACTTAAAAATGGGACAACTCTTAATCCTGCACTTTGCATGGTTGCAATAAACTGCCGATCAAATTGTGTTGTCAGTTTTAATGTCCCATTGCTGTTTAAATCAAAGTAACTTGGAGAGACAACATTTATTGTATTTTCAGCGTGTCTGACACTTTCGATATACGTTTGTGAATTTCCGAAATATAAGTAGCCCATATTAAAAAATTGTTGTTCATTGATAATCGGTGAGCTAATTCCAGCGACACTTGGTAAAATTAGTTCTTGGCCAATCCTGAGGTTTGTCGATGTTAACCCATTTAGTGCCGTTATTTTATCAACAGAAGTATTAAAGCGATTAGCGATTCCCCATAAGGAGTCGCCACTGCCAACAACATAACTAGTTATTCCAACAATTGCAGTTTTACTAGTATTCCTAAATGAATCTAATTGACTTATCGTTACAAATGGTTTGCTATTTCCAATTACAGAAATATCAACATCCAGTTCAAACCTTCCATCGCCATCTGTTGTTACCGTCCGTCTAACTTCTTGGGTACCTGTTTGGCCCATTACAGTTACTGCCACTGTGGAAAATGGCTCGCCTTGACCGATTAATTTATAAATAAAACCGGTGGTTGTTTTTTGAACTTTGCTGGTAAATACAACAGGATCATTAACAATCGTATCTTTTTGAATGGTCGCTGTCGTTACATCACTAATATTCCCAACACCATCTCTATGGGTAATTTTTACCAATAAAGCCCCATCATTTAAACTAGATAAGTCAATCTGTCTGTCAAAGCTTGAAGTTAAAACTATTGCATCCTCTTTTATTGTGTTTACTCCATCAGTAATCTCCATCGTAACAATTCCGCCATCTTCTTCGGTTGTCCCACTTATGTTAAAAGTAGCGGCAATTTCATTATTAATCTTACCGTTATTTTCTAACAAAAGACTAGTTACAGGATTTACAAGCGTATCTTTGGTAAAACTGTTTTGCGTAGTTGTCCCTCGATTGTCATATTGATCTGTTGAGACTGCCTGAATCATTAGCTCCCCATCACTAAGTGTCCGTAAATCTAACGGTATTGAGAAATTACCATTAGCATCTGCTTGTACTGTTGCTTTTATCGAGTCAGTTGCACTTGTTATTGTTAAATCAACAGTACAATTTGGCTCCGTTTTTCCGGTTATCGGATAGGAATTCACGTTCGTTTGATTAATGGTTGGAAAATCACTTAATTGGATGGTTCCCGGACCGATGGTATCTTTGGTTATGATTGTAGTACTAGCCAAGCTTTTGTTATTTGAGTTATCCGTTGCAAGTGCAGAAACAGTTACTATCCCATCTTGAAGCGTGGACAAATCTATGTTGGCAGTAAACAACCCGTTTTCATCTGTTTGCACGTTAGCTGTAATTGAGTTAGTTGCACTTGTTATTGTTAAATCGACAGTACTATTTGGCTCCGTTTTTCCGGTTATTGGATAGGAATTCACGTTCGTTTGATTAATGGTTGGAAAATCACTTAATTGGATGGTTCCCGGACCGATGGTATCTTTGGTTAAATTCGCAATATTTGCCAAGCCTTTATTGCCTACTTCGTCCTGGGCAAGAATAGATAATACTACTTTCCCGTCTTGAAGCGAGGACAAATCAATATTTGTTGAAAAAAGCCCATTTTCATCTGCCGTCAAATTTGTTGTAACCGTATGATTAGCATTATCTACCAATGTAATGCTGACTTTAGCTTTTGCCTCTGTGGTTCCTGATATTAAATACGCTAATACATTTCCACCGTTTACCATTTGATTAAATTGAGAAATTGGGATATCGGGTGGAGTAATGTCTTTTGCAACAATTGGTTCACTAGAAATGGGAATGAGCAATTTTTGACCAATGTAAATCATATCTGTTGTCAAATTATTTTTTGCTTTAATACCACTTACAGTTGAATTATATTTCCTTGCAACAACACTGAGAGTATCACCCGGTATAACGATGTATTCTTTGAATTGAACGGAGGTATTTGGTGGTGACACTGGTTCAATAGGCGGTGGAACGGGCACTGTGACTTGTGTAGGTACTGGGATTTTTAGCAATTGACCTATCGAAAGAGTATTTGAAGCTAAATTATTTATTCGTTTAATTTCATCCACACTTGTATTAAACCGCTTAGCTATTGCATACAAAGTATCACCAGCTACTACGGTATAGTTATTAAACGTTGGTGCAGTGATGACAGGTTCTTGGGTGATCGGCGCAGATTCAGTTGTCACCGGTACTGATTTATTTATTACCGGAACAAGTAATCGTTGACCAATTAGAATGGTGTTAGTAATTAGATTATTCTTCACCTTTATGCTATCAACTGTAGAAGAAAACTTCCTGGCAATGTTTGATAAAGTATCACCTGAAGTAACCGTATACTGAACAAACGGTAACAGCAGAGTCTTCCCCACAAAAATCGTGTTTCCCGTTAAATTATTCAATTGCCTTATCTGCTCAACACTTATGCCGTTGGATGATGCAATTTTGTAAAGGGTGTCTCCGCTTTTAACCGTATAGGTCATATAAGGGATGTTACTTATTTGACTAGTTGATTGAGTTTCAGCCGCCTTGGTTACGAGGGCACCAACAGGAAAGGATCCTAATAACAGTGCACCTACAACAATTTTCACTGACATTACTTTTACATTTGGAAAATGCTCATTTAATATGAGTTTAACCTCTTCGCGAAACAATGGTTTCATCTCAAAATTTTTACCTAGTTCTTGCGAAAATTCACTGTTAGGTTGCTCGACATAGACAACTAGTGTATATCCTTTACTGTCTTGTTCGAGTTTGTATTTAACAATTTCCAATACGAACACCTCGCTTTTCAATACTAGTATATTTTGATAATTTCTGTGTAATCATGTATGTACAAAAAATAAAATGTAATGAAAAGGTCTATTTCTATATTAATACAACAAAAAACCCACTAACGAATTAGTGGGTTTTTTGTTGTATTTAATAGCTATTGTATTGGGTTTTAATTAATAAAAGGAATTATTTTAGTCTTCCTTCCAAATTTCATCATAAACATCATTATCCCAATACTCTATTTTAATTTCACTTAAATTTTTGAATGCGCCTAAATCTTTTCCGTTTTTTCTCATTACATATTCAGTAAAATCTAAGATTTCGGCTACCTCATTTTCAGGCATGACTTCAACAAGTTTAAGTAATTTTTCTTTTGCCGTAATCATTATATTCACTTCCTTGTTTTATTTTCCCTTATTATAGCACTTTAAAATTCAGAAACTATAGAGTTTACAAAATCTTACTACAACAGTAACATTTTATACACAATTTCTTTATTTCTAATAATACAGGGAACATTTCACTTGATTTTATTCAATATTATATATTAGTAAATCTTCTGTACAGTATGGTAATAACGCCAATCATTATTAAAGACACCAAAAAAACCACTAATTTCTTAGTGGTTTTTTTGGTAGGCTTATTCACTGATCAATAACTTTAATAAGCTATAATTTAATCTTCCTTCCAAATTTCATCATAAACATCATTGTCCCAATACTCTATATTAATTTCACTTAAATCTTTGAATTCGCCTACATCTTTTCCGTTTTTTCTCATTACATATTCAGTAAAATCTAAGATTTCGGCTACCTCATTTTCAGGCATGACTTCAACAAGTTTAAGTAATTTTTCTTTTGCCGTAATCATTATATTCACTTCCTTGTTTTATTTTCCCTTATTATAGCACTTTAAAATTCAGAAACTATAGAGTTTACAAAATCTTACTACAACAGTAACATTTTATACACAATTTCTTTATTGCTAATAATATTGGAATCGTTTTACTTGATTTTATTCACCAATATATGATTAAATGCAAAGAAAATGTTTGTCCCTATAAAAATTGGTACTTGCCAGGTCAACAGACTAATGTTATAGTTACTGAGCGATGAGCTAAATTGTGTAAGCCGACAAACGCTCCTTAACAGGAATACACGAATGTGGCGTGTAGTTTGGTCGCCTCAATACGCAGAAAAGACGCCTTTATGGCGTCTTTTTTTTGTCTACCTTTATAACTAGCTCCAGCGACTAGCCGCTGGAGCTTTTCGGTTTAGTACTTTTTAAAGATTAATGTTGCGTTGTGTCCGCCAAATCCTAATGAATTTGATAAAGCCACATCAATATTCATATTCTGTGCTTCGTTTGGTACGTAGTTAAGATCAAGACCTTCATCTGGTGTTTGATAATTCATTGTTGGTGGAGCAATACCATCTTTTATTGCTAAAACTGAGAATACTGCTTCGATTCCACCAGCTGCTCCCAATGGATGACCTGTCATAGATTTAGTTGAGCTAACTGCAAGTTTATAGGCATGTTGCCCAAATACTTCTTTGATTGCCATTGTTTCATATAAATCATTATAATAGGTGCTTGTCCCATGAGCATTAATATAATCAACAGCCTCTGGCGCAAGACCAGCATCCTTCAATGCTAATTTCATGGCACGTCCGCCACCCTCACCATTTGGTGCAGGTGTTGTAATATGATGTGCATCACCTGTAGCACCATAACCAACAATTTCGCCATAAATTTTAGCGCCACGAGCTAATGCATGTTCTAGCTCTTCTAATACCAAAATTCCAGCGCCCTCTGCTATAACAAAGCCATCACGATTTTTATCAAATGGACGACTCGCTGTTTGTGGGTCTGTATTTGTAGATAGTGCAGTCATGTTAGAAAATCCAGCAACTGTCATTTCAGTAATGGCAGCTTCAGTACCACCAGCAATCATCATATCTACGTCACCATTCTGAATAACCCGGAATGCATCACCAATCGAGTTTGAACCTGAAGCACATGCTGTTACGGAACAATTATTAATTGCCTTGGCTCCTAATTCGATTGATACACGTCCTGCTGCCATGTCAGGAATAAGCATAGGAATAATAAATGGATTAACTCGTCTAGGACCTTTATCCAAAAATCTTTTATGCTGTATTTCGAACTCATCTAAACCGCCAATACCTGAACCAATCCACACACCAATACGTTCAGCATCAACATTTTCGCCAACATGGACTTCAGCATCTATGACGGCCATTTTACTTGCAGCAACTGCAAATTGAGTATAACGGCCCATTCTTTTTGCTTCTTTACCATCCATAAATTCTTCAGGTACAAAGTTTTTTACTTCCCCAGCAACTTTTACAGTAAACCGTTCCAGGTCAAACTTTGTAATAGGTCCAATACCTGACATACCTTTTTTAATATTTTCCCATGATGTAATTGCATCATTTCCAACTGGTGTAATTGCTCCAATACCTGTTACTACAACTCGATTTTTCATTGTTGTCTCCCCATATGATTTTATTTACCCCATTTTAATATAACTGAACCCCAAGTTAAACCTCCACCGAAACCAACCATAACAATAACATCCCCATCATTAATTAGGCCGTTTTCGATTTCGGTAAATAACGCCAATGGAATTGAGGCCGCTGATGTATTACCATGCTTTCTAACAGTTGTGGATACTTTGTCTTTATCAAGACCCAGTCTTTCCCTTGCCGCATCAATAATCCGAACGTTCGCTTGATGTGGGATGAGAAAATCTACATCCTCTGTCTTTAAACCCGCATCCTCTATTACTCTAAGGCAAGATTCAGGCATTGTTCTTACAGCAAATTTAAAAACCTCACGGCCGTTCATGACAAGTTTTCCGGTTTTATTATCAATGTAAAGAGCATCTGCTCCAGTTCCGTCTGAACCAAGATCAAAGGCAAGAATCCCTTTATCTTCAGAGACTTCACTCAAAATGATTGCCCCAGCACCATCACCAAATAAAACACTAGTTGTTCGATCATTCCAATCAAGTACTTTTGTGAACTTTTCAGCTCCAATTACTAATACATTTTTATACGTACCAGATTCAATGAATGTTTTTGCTGTAACCATAGCATAGATAAAACCAGTACAGGCTGCACTTAAATCCATTGCAGGTATATTCCTCGCTCCAAGTGCTTCCTGTACCATACAGGCTACTGATGGGAAAGGGTGATCAGCTGTTGCCGTAGCAACCAATATCATATCGATATCTTCTGGAGCTAACGCAGCATCCTCTAGGGCCTTTTTAGCTGCGATTACAGCCATATGAGAAGTGTCCATTTCTTCTCCAGCAAATCTGCGCTCTTCAATACCTGATCTAGAACGGATCCATTCATCTGTTGTATCAATTCGTTTTTCTAAATCTGCATTCGTAATAATCTGTTCAGGAACATATGCTCCAACCCCGATAATACCTACACGTTTCATTCCATCACCCTACGCTTTTATTTTTACGACACAAATTACATTTATTATGACTAGGTCATAATATCTCCTATAAAAATATTATAAACGGAAATCACTTAAATGTGAAGGCAAGAACCTTATAAAACTAATTTTGAAGTTGCAAAACTAATCCCCACAACCGATTGTGGACTAAAAAGTAATTCCATTTTTTCCTTTCTACTGTTAAGTTTTTATATTAGACTGAATATATAGAAAGTTTACAATTTAGGGGGATGTAAGGATGAATACAGTCTTTATTGCAGGTCACGCAAAATTACCTTCGGGTATGGCAGCAAAAAGTGTTTATGAAACATTAACAATTACTGCAGAAATCGATAAGAATTACGGTGTAATTGTCGATGCTTCTTGTACGCTTGCCACAGAACATGGGAGAGATTTTATTTCAAGATTATTAAAAGGATATAGCCTTCGAAATGGAATTGAGTTGCCACTTGAACAAATTAACAACGGATATTTAGGAAAAGCGAATCATGCCTTAGTTGCAGCACTTAAAGATTTATATAAACAATATGAAGCAAAGGAAACGGTAGCAGCTTCAAAAAAATAAAATTATAAAAAAGAGGCAGATTTTACACTCATCTACCTCTTTTTCCTTAATTTTTTACGGCTTCTTTATCGTTCTCAAACGGCCATGCTGGCAATGGTCGATTTAATTGTTTATCTGCACGGTAGCCAAGAACATACTCTGCTTGCATAACCGTATGGATTTCACGAGTTCCTTCATATATTACCGGAGCTTTTGAATTACGTAAGTAACGTTCAACTGGGTATTCACTAGAATATCCATATGCACCATGGACTTGAACAGCATCATCTGCCGCTTGATTTGCAAAGTCGCAGGCAATCCATTTCGCTAATGAAGTTTCACGTGTATTACGTTTTCCTTGGTTTTTCAGCTCACCAGCTCTGTAAACCAAAAGTCGACTCGATTGGAATCCTGCTTCCATTTTGGCAATCATTTGCTGAACAAGCTGATGTTTACCAATTTCTTTTCCAAACGTTTTTCTTTCATGACAGTATTGCAAGCTTGCTTCTAAGCTAGCCATGATTAATCCAACTGCACCAGCTGCTACTGTAAATCGACCATTATCAAGTGCTGCCATGGCAATTTTGAACCCTTCACCCTCATAGCCAAGCAAGTTTTCTTTAGGAACTCTTACTTGATCAAAAAATAATTCCCCTGTATTCCCTGCACGAATCCCTAATTTTCCTTTTATTGCCCGGGTCGAAAATCCTGGAAAAGTCCGTTCAACAATGAAAGCTGAGATTCCATTATGTTTTTTCTCTTTGTCTGTATAAGCAAAGACGATGAAATTATCAGCGTAATCACAAAAAGAAATCCATGTTTTTGAACCATTTAAAATATAGTCATCGCCATCCTTAACTGCCGTTGTTTGTAGGGCAGCAACGTCTGACCCTGCTCCCGGTTCAGTTAAACCAAATGCAGCCATCTTTTCTCCCTTTGCTTGTGGTACCAAATATTTTTGCTTTTGTGCCTCAGTACCGAACTGTAATAAGGTTAAAGAATTTAACCCAGTGTGTACGGATACAGCGGTTCGGAAAGCTGTATCTCCTCTTTCCAACTCTTCACAAACGATAGCAAGCGAATTATAATCCATTCCACTACCACCGTACTCTTCAGGGATACAAACACCCATTAAATTCAGCTCTGCCAAACGTTTTAAAATATCAGGATTAAAATAGTGTTTTTCATCCCACTCACCGATATTAGGCATAATTTCCTTGTCAACGAAACTTCTTACCATTTTTCTTAACATAACTTGTTCCTCTGAAAATTCAAAATTCATATTAATTCCTCCTAAATGATTTGGTTAGTTTTTAATTGATCTATTTCTTTTGTAAGATATCCTGCTTCATATAAAATTTCCTCAGTATGTTCGCCGGCCAATGGCGGATGGCGATCCATCTTCACTTTTGTCCTTGATAGTTTAATAGGTGAGCCAACTAGATTGACCTTGCCAGCTTCAGGGTGATTCATCTCTATCACCATTTGACGAGCGGTTATTTGCGGATTTTCGAAAACTCCGTCCATTGAATTTATCGGTCCACACGGGATATTGTGAGTAGAAAATAATTCAATCCAGGCATCCATTGGTTTCGATTGCAAGCAATACTCAAGAATTCCTCTTAACTCTTGGCGATTTTCAACCCTTGCAGAATTTGTTAGAAATTTTTCATGCTGAGCTATCCCTGTTAACCCCAGCAACTCACAAAGAGAAGAAAACTGCCGATCATTCCCAACAGCTATAATCATTTCCACAGTCCCAGTCTGAAAGGTAGAATAAGGGACGATATTTGGATGTTCATTGCCCAGTTTTTGCGGAACCTTACCAGAAATCAAGTAATTACTAGCAACGTTAGCAAGGGACCCAACCGCACAATCGAGAAGAGACATGTCAATTTTTTGTCCAATTCCTGATTTCTGACGTTCGTGCAATGCTGCTTGAATGGAGATTGCTGAAAATAATCCCGTTAAAATATCTACCATCGCTACCCCAATTTTTAAAGGACCACTTTCTTCTGTACCGGTTATACTCATAAGACCACTCATGCCTTGCAGGATAAAATCGTAACCAGGTAAGTTTTGATAGGGTCCTGTTTCACCATAACCTGTGATCGAGCAGTAAACTAATCGCGGATTAATTTTCTGCAAGTTTTCATAGTCTAATAGCCATTTTTCCATTGTGCCTGTTTTAAAGTTGTGTATGACAACATCTGATTCTACTGCTAGCTTTCGAATTATTTTTCGGCCTTCCTCTGATTTCAAATCAACTGTCAAGCTCCGCTTATTTCGATTAGCACACAAGTAATAAGCGCTTACACCATTTTGAAACGGCGGACCCCAGCCTCTGGTTTCATCACTCCCACCAGGTGCCTCAACTTTTATGACATCTGCACCTAGGTCAGCTAAGGTCATTGTACAAAAAGGTCCCGCTAATACCCTTGTCAAATCCAAGATCTTTATACCCGCCAAAGCTCCCTCCACCTAATCCCCCCTTTTTCTAAAATTTATTTACTGCAAACAAAAAGCCAGTCCTATCACATTTCATAATGAATGTGGTTAGGACTGGCTACATGATTCATGAGCAACATCCGGTTAAAGATGGGTGATGAATCTTAACAGTCTATATTGACAAATCTTAATTCAATCTAGGAATAAAACTGAGTTTGTTCTTCCCTTCCTTCTGATGGATGTCAGATAGGGCGAAGAACTAACTTAAGTATACCCAATTTTCAGAATATTGCAAGTATATTTTTAAAAATAGTATTCTATCTTCTTTTATAAAATTACCCCCTTTTTATTAAAAATAGTAAATAATAATAGAATTCCCTATTTTCTTACAACTATTTACCTATGACAATAGTCCCTCGTGTTATAATAAAAGTAGATTAATAGGGGCTTTCCATGCTTTATTTACCCCTACCTAATTACCAAAAATGCGATAAAATCCAATGCTAAATTTCAGTAATACTCCCTGTACTACTCATAATAATTAGGGGGAAATGATTATGTTAGAAATCGTGATGATTTTAGCCTTTCTTTTGTTTTCATTGTTTCTTGTCTTAGGAATTATTGCCTTATTTCGGAATTGGGGGCGAAAATGGATTTATTTTTCACTATCTCTCCTGTTTATGATTGTCGCTATCATCATGGTAATTTTAATTAAATCGGATTTCCAGGGAATTGATCATAAACAAACCACTGGTACACCCAAAACCGGAGAAATAAATAAGAATATAGATACTGAGAAGGAAACTCCACCATTCGAAGAGCTGCCAATAGAACCGGTAGATTCTAGTCCAGTTCCGCAACCATTAGAACCAATTTCGCCAGTGACGCCAACAAAACCAGTCACATCTGACCCTACTAAAATAATTGTGCCAGAAAGCGGTACGGTTAATTACACAGTAGTAACCGGTGACACACTTTGGTCCATTTCCAAACGGGCAGAAGTTTCGATTGAAAAAATAAAGCAATGGAACGGACTAACATCAGATGTTATCCATGTTGGCCAAATTTTAACCCTTTACGGAAAAAATATCGAGCCAAATCCTCCGAATCCAGAAATACCGCCTACTAATGCTACCTCTGTTCTTATTTCGCATGGTAGCATTCAAAAGAGACAAATTGCGCTTACTTTTGATGCCGGAAGTGACGCAGTAGGAATTGCGATTCTCGATGTTTTAAACAAGCATAATATCAAAGCTACGTTTTTTCTGACAGGAAAATGGGTCGAAAAATTCCCAGCTTACGCTCAAAGAATTGTCAATGATGGACATGAGATTGGTAACCACACTTATTCCCATCCAGATCCTGTGAAAATTAGTTCAAGTGCCTTTTTACAGGATATTATTAAAGGTGAGCAAGCGATTAAGTCGGTAACTGGTAGGTCGCCGCGCCCATATCTACGCTTTCCTTATGGTTCATATAACGCCAATGCACTAAAAACAGTTGGTAGTGCAGGTTATCCGCTTAGTATCCAATGGTCTTTAGATACAATTGACTGGCAACAGCCTTCGACTGAGGTGATCGTTTCTCGAATTGAATCAGGGGCCAGCAACGGTGATATTGTCCTCATGCATATTGGTGGAATTAATACATCTCAAGCCGTTGACATCGTCATACCCAAGCTTAAAGCGAGTGGCTATCAACTTGTTACACTTAGCCAAATGCTAAACTAGGAATCTTCATTAATAATAATGGGCAAAAGCGATTTTTTGGGTAACCCCACAGAAATTGCCTTTGTCCTATTTTTTTAATTAATAGGCTCTGTTAAACTAAGCTGTTGATTTCCGTTCCAGGCACGAGCGGTTCGCGGGCTCGCACGAAGGCCTCCTCGGTCGTTCCTTCCTTCGGAGTCTCACTCAGCTCGTGCTCCCGCAGGAGTCTGCGTGCCCTCCACTCCAATCAACAGGTTGTTAAATATCAACAATGGTCTTTAACACAGCTAATTAATAAAACAAATGAAAGAGAAAGACTACTGCAAAAGTCATCGCTGACGCCAAATGAAACTTCCGCCGATAGCCTGATGATTTTTTATGTCGTAGAAAGCCAGTATATAAAGTAACTGTTAAAAGACAAATCGCCAAATAGCCGCTTAGTAATTTCATGTGGCCGTATCCCAAAGTTGGTCCGAATTGATTCAACATTATCAAAGCATGGATAACGATTAATATTGCACCTGAAACAGCAATCTTAATATGCCCTTTCATCATCCATCTGGAAAATTTCGCTAAAGATATTTTAACTTTTCTTTGTGGTGTTTTTCTGATTACTAAAAAAACAAAATACATATTAACATTAACAATAAATAGTAATATCGCCATTTGTGCCATTATTTGTCCCAATATAATGGTGGAACTATCATGGGGGCGGAAAAACCAGATATAAACAAAAGTTGAGACAACTAGAAACAGGTTTAAAGCGATCCAGAGTCTACGGTACATAATCAGCGACCTTTCAAGAACCTTTTCCTCTATTTTCTGTTCAAAAAAAAGACCTATTCACATTAATTGTAAATAGGTCTGAAAAAAGGAGCAATCTTACTATTTCTTTAGCTATCTTTGTCATGAACTCCTAGAAAGTAAATTGAAAAGTCTAGGCGACTTCCGATTCCTTTGAATGCACTCGTTTCATAAATTCATTAACGTCTCCAGGTACTTTTCGATCAATTTTAGAAACGATATAAACCGCTAAGAAACCAATTGGTACTGTGATGATGCCTGGTATTCTAAATTGCAGAAACTCTGGAAGCGTTCCAGGAAGGAAAATCATGTACATCGACACAAGTAAACCAATAACTAGTCCAGCAATAGCGCCCTTTTCTGTCATACCTCTCCACCATATTCCAAGAATAAAGATGGGGGTAAAGGTACTTGCGGCGACAGTAAATGCCAGTGCAACCAAGTGACCGATTGAAGCATTTTTAACCATTAGTCCTAATACACCGTACAAAATCCCAAGAATAACAATGGCGACTTTACCGGCAACAACACGTTCCTTTTGACTAATGTTTTTTCGGAAAAAAGTTGCATATAAATCATGAGCAAGCGCACCAGAGCTTGCGATAAATAAACCGGATAGATTTGAGAAAATAGCAGCAAATGCCCCTGCAATGACAAGACCAAGTAACCATTTTCCACCCAACGCTTGCGCAGTGGAAGGAATGACCATATTGTTTCCACCTGCGATTAAATCTTTAATTACTTGAGGATCTGCAGAACCTGCTAGAATAATCGAACGACCTACAGCACCAAGATAAACAGCTAATAAGAAGAATACGCTGGCAATCCCAATCGCCATTAGTGCCGATCTCCGAGCAGCTTTTGCACTAGGATTTGTATAAAATCTAAGCAAAATATGCGGTAGCCCAATTGTACCTAGTGACAAGGCGATTGTCATAGAAACAGTTTGCCAAAAGCTTGGGAAGTAATTCCCTGTACCTGTCCATGATTTACCACTGAAAGCAACGTCTTTTCCGTCCATAGCATATTTAGCTGTATCTCCAATAACCCCAGAGAATGAACTTATTGCAGCAAGAATTTTTTGGTAGTGTAAACCTCCGTAGATAGCAGCAGCCATCATTAATACGAAAGCACCAAGTCTTATCCATAATTCTAAAGCTTGGTTAATCGTAGTACCTTTCATTCCACCGATTCCCACATAGAAAATCATAACTACGCAAGTAAAAATAATTCCAAATTCATAAGTTGTCCCAAAAAACATACTCAAAATTTGGGCAGCACCTAAAAGTTGAGGTGCCGCGTAAAAACCGGAAATCGCTAATACAACGATTACAGCAGCTAATCTCGCCCGTTTGCTGTGAAACCGATATGCCAGAAAGTCGGCTACCGTGTATGCACCAAAACGGCGAAGTGGTCCAGCTACGAAAATAGCCAATAAAGTTAGGCCGATTGAAAAGCAGAAAGCATAGTATGCCCCATCGTAACCAAGCTGATAGGTAAGACCTGCGATGCCCAGGAATGTAGCAGCACTCAGGTAATCGCCTCCAATAGCCGATCCATTAGTAAACCACCCAAAGCTTCTACCTCCAACAAAGAAATCCGATGCAGTTGAACTTCGCTTTGTTAAAAAGGTTATGTAGACGATTGTTCCCATTAGGAAAATCGTCAAGAGCATTTTTGGTTCTAAAAGCATTTGGATCATATAGCGCTCCTCCCATCGGCCTGCGTTTCTTCGGTGCTAGCTTCAATTTTTTGAGTATTCTTCAGACGTTTTTCATAAAGGTGAGTATGTACATATGCTATGGCAAAAGCCATACCCATTGCCACAATCCCAGTGAAAAACCAGGCGTAAGTCATTCCACCCCACATATTTGAAAACATAAAGTCTGGAGCGAACCAGTTTAGTACCGGAATCATAAAAATGAATGAATAATAGAATAGAGTTAGCTTAAAGCCGGTACTAAACTCTTTTTTCATGATTTTATCCGTCTCGGCATCTAATGGTGGTAGTTCGCTGATATCTATTTTTCCAGCTTCCACATATTCATATTCGGTATACTCGGCTGCCATAGGTTCATCTCCTCCTCTTTCTCAAAAAAAATCTTTTGTCTCTTAGCGACTTCCCTCCTTTTCTACTACTAAATAATAGTCTTATATTGATTTTACTTGATGGATAATCTGATTACCTTGCAGTAAACTGTCTAAAAGTTACAAATATTTGCTATATTCAGAATAATTACATGTTATAATAAGAAAAAGAATTCTTAATAGAGAATTATTGGCTTGGAGGGATTACAATTGTATGGCATTACTCTATTCATCAACGACTGCACGGAAAAGGAAAAACTATCTAGATGGATAGTTGAGGAGTTTCCAACAAAATTTCGGATAATATCTAGATTAGACCACACTAACGAACCACAAATAATTGTAATTGAAATTACAAAGCTCTTAGATTGGCTAAATCTTAGTAGAATCAAAAAAAGATATAACAATCTATTAATATTCCCGCTCATCCAACCGGATATGCTCCATACTGTTCCACTCGCCATGACACTTAACTTACAATTTTTAATGATTAAACCGCTAAAGAAATCCCTCTTTATTCGAACCTTTATGCGGGCATTACAGGATATTAGTGATGTAAACAATCATCATTTGCTAAAAGTGAAACCACCCCTACCAAAAGAAGATCGTAATCAGCCGCTTCAGGAAGTGTTTTTACGTCGTCTCCTTCGAGGTGATGTTACTTCAGAACAAGAAATCATTGATTCAAGATTATTTCAAAGTCAAAATTCAATGCCGAATACTGTTTATTTCATTCAAGGATTTGTTAAGGATGCTACTCTGGAAGAACTTCAAGGGTGGCAGGCACCACAAATCATTGAGCAGCTTTTTATAGAAAGGCTTTCAGAAATAGCGGGCAAAGTTCGCTTTCTTCCCTACCGCAAACATTTGTTAATGCTTCTTCGTTTGCCTTCTACAGTTGTATCCCCTCGCTACTGGAAGGAAGGGGAAGAAATCATATTACAGATTATCCATGAGTTACAGGAAACTTATGGTATTTATTTATACATAGGCGTCGGCTCGATCAACAGTGAGCCGCTAATGTTACAGCATTCTTATCTCGAAGCAAGAAATGCTAGACGGATTCCCCCATACAAACGAGTTATTCTTCGTTATTCAGAAGAAACCTCAACTGAACCGCAAATATTAAAAAGCATTGACTACATTTCTAGGCATTATGCAGAAGAAATTTCTATCACCAAAGTCTCAGCACATATCAATTTTAGTTCAACCTACTTTAGCCGTTTGTTTAAAAAAGAAACAGGTCGAAGTTTCGTTGAGTATGTAACCTTTGTCCGACTGCAGCGTGCAGTTTACCTACTTCGTCATTCCAATCATACGATAGAAAAAATTGCAGATGAACTAGGATTTAATACACCAAATTATTTTAGTAATATTTTTAAAAAATACACTGATTTCTGCCCAAGCGATTATCGCGCAACAAAGGAAATTATCTTTTACTAGTAACTCCTCAACAAACTAAGCACTTGAATTTTCAAAGACATTATTATAAAATGTTTGTTATTAGACAAACAATTATAGGATGTGTTTGTAATATGACGATATCAGAATTATTCTGGAATGCTACTCTGGAAGAATTGAAAAATGGCTATCATGAAGAAGGCAATCACTATACCTGCCTCATCTGTGGCACAATAATTGAAAAGGGCATCATTTATCCCGAAAATGATCTGTTATTTGAAGCTGAAAAGTATATGAGCGTTCATATAAAAAAAACGCATCAATCTGTGTTCGATTATTTAATACAGCTCGATAAAAAGCTCACAGGACTTACTGATCACCAGAACCGATTATTAAATCTTTTTTATCAAGGAAAAAGCGATGCATCTGTTCAACAGGAGATGTGCATTGGTAGTGCGTCTACAATCCGCAACCACCGTTTTGTATTAAAAGAAAAGGAACGTCAGGCAAAACTATTCTTGACCATGATGGAGCTTTTAAAGGAAAAGGATCAACATGCCCCAGCCTTTATTCCTCCACATAAAACAGCGCGAATGGTAGATGACCGTTATAATATTACCGTAGAAGAAAAGGCGAAAATTGTAACCAAATATTTTCCTGAGGGCCCTTCAGGAGTTCTGAAAAGTTTTCCACCAAAAGAAAAACAAAGATTAGTCGTTTTAAAAGAGGTTGTTAAACGAATTGGCAATGATAGAACTTATACAGAAAAAGAAATAAATCAAATATTAGAGACGATTTATCACGATTATGTCATGTTGCGAAGATACTTAATAGAATATGGGTTATTAGATCGAAAAACGGATGGTAGCCAATATTGGTTGCAAAAATAACATGGCCGAAAAGGAGAATCAGCAATGGATCGAAAAAAGCAACTAAAACAGCTCTATAAAGAAACACCCATTGAAGCAGGTATTTTTCAAATAAAAAATATCCAAAATGGTAAGCTTTTTGTTGGTCGGACCAAAAACTTTAAGACATTAAATGGAATTCAGCATATGTTAAATTTTGGTGGAAACTCAAATAAAGAACTGCAAGAGGAATGGAATGAATTCGGAAAGGATGCCTTTGTTTTTGAAATACTAGAGGTGTTAAAACCGAAGGAAACAGGCTATTTTGACGTAAAACGTGAACTGGAGAAGTTAGAAGAAAAATGGCTTAATAAACTTCAACCACATGGAGCTCAAAGCTATCATCCATAAACCATAACAAATGCACACGAAAATTTCGTGTGCATTTTACAGTTTAAGGGAACAAATTAACTGGGCAATTATTTAAACCAGCCTTTTTCCTTCGATTGTGTTATCGCTTCAATGCGATTTTTTACTTCAAGTTTATCCAGGATTGTGGAAATGTAGTTACGAACCGTTCCAGCCTTTAGACGTAGTTCATCCGCTATTTCCTTCGTATTTTTCCCAACTGCAACTAATTCAAGAACTTCTTTTTCGCGATCAGTAAGTGGGTTCCCTTCACTATAGACATCATCCATTAGCTCTGGCGCATAAATTCTCTTTCCGTCCATAACACTGCGAATCGAACTAGCCAGCTCTTCACTAGGACTATCCTTCAGCAGATACCCACAAACCCCGGCTTTTATCGCTCTTTGAAAATATCCAGAGCGAGCAAAAGTTGTTAAGATAATTACTTTGCACCCTAACCCCTTTAACTCCTCTGCTGCTTCTAGACCGCTTTTCCCCGGCATTTCAATATCCATTATGCACACGTCTGGTTGATATTTTTTTACAAAGGAAATAGCTTCCTCTCCGTTGGATGCTTTACCAACAACTTCCATATCATCTTCCAAATTCAACAGGGACCCCAATGCTCCTAACAGCATTTGCTGATCTTCAGCTATGACTATGCTAATCATCCATGGTCCTCCTTATCTAACGGCTTTACGTCGTTCGGTACTTTTATTGTTAGTAATGTTCCTTTTTTTGTATCAATCTGCAAACTACCGTTTACAAATTCAAGACGCTCTTTCATTCCAAGCAATCCATGTCCTTTTCTGATCGAGTCCTCGGCATCTTTGAAGGAACCGTTGTCTTGGACAGTAATAATAATTTCATTCCACGTCTGTTTAATGGAAACATGGCAAACGGTTGCGTTACTGTGTTTTACGACATTGTTCACAGCTTCCTTCAAGCACATACTTAAGATATTTTCCGTAAGTAGTGAGACTTTGGTAAGTGGCCGTTCCTTTTCAAAATCAAATTCTATTTGAGCTGCTTCAAGGATTTTTTTCACATGTGCTATTTCGTCTTTCAGCCTAAGTCCGCGCATCGAAGAAACAATTTTTCTCACTTCATTTAAAGCTGTTCTTGCTGTTTGCTGAACATCCTTTAATTCAATCTTAGCCTGTTCTGGATCCTTGTTAATGAGTTTCCTAGCTAAGTCGCTTTTCAGACCAATTAGAGACAGCTTTTGTCCTAATGTATCATGAAGATCACGAGCAATCCGCTGCCGTTCCTCCAATTTAACCAATTCAGAAATACGTTTGTTGGCATCTTGCAATTGTTCCTCCAACTGACCACGCTCTTTGCGGTTATAAATATTAAATGGGAGAAGAATAACACTAACCCAAGTAATAATGACAAATGGCAATTGCTTTAAAAATAGTGGCTCTTGTATGACAATATTGTAATTGATCGAGACTGTTGTACTTATTAAATGAATGATGTAAAGACTTATAAAAGCAATGCGATCTTTAATATTACCGATAAAATATGCTAAGAAAAAAGCAAAGTAAATATAACTAAACAGACTGGTTGAGGCAAAGGAAATGCCAATAAGAATCAGGGTCCATAAATATACGAGCCAACCTTTAGAAATAAAGGCAATTCGGTAAAAAACAAAGAATAAGATCGTTAAAACAACTCCAATAATGATTGTAGTCGTCGAGGTTGTTTCTTGGAAAATAAAATAAAACGGCAAAATAACAAGAATCGTCCATATATATGGTGATATCCCGGTGCTTTTTTGTAACAACATAAACCTTCTTTTCATGATTGCGACCTCTTCTTAATCCTAAATACTTCATATTTGATGCTATTTTATCATAAAAACCACAAATACTTGGAATTCTATGCATATTAGTTTATATATTGCTTGTTTTAAAAAAGAAAACGGAAAACGGCCATGATTTGTTCAAAGGCCGTTTTTCTTGCACTTTAACTAAGGAGATATTGGCAATTTAGAATGAGCTTAGTTAGAAACACTTCTCATTTTAATTAATGACTTGGTTTCTTTGAACCTCACAAATTTTTGAGTTCGCTCATCCCATAATCCGAATTTAAGGCATTGTAAGCTGGATGATAAGCTGAACGTCGGTACATGTTGTAGGGGTGGAGTGTTGTTATGGGCATCTTCTAAATTATAGTTTGGCACCTTAGGACTTAAATGATGGATATGGTGATACCCGATATTCCCTGTAAACCATTGGAGAACTTTCGGAAGCTGATAAAAAGAACTCCCCTCCACTGCTGCCTTCACATAATCCCATTGTTCATCCACTTCAAAATAAGAATCCTCAAATGTGTGTTGGACATAAAATAACCAAATACCAGCTGCTCCGGAAAGCATAAAGATGGGAACTTGAACCAGCAAGAAAGCCTCCCAGCCAATTGTATAACACATAAGAGTTATTAAAGCAGCTATTGAAAAATTAGTGAAATACAGATTCAAACGCTCCTTCATGCGCGCCCGTCTTCTGTTAAATCTATTTTGTAAGAGAAAAACAAAAATTGGACCGATAATAAACATAACCAGCGGATTTCGGTAAAAACGATAGGAAAACTTCAACCAAAAAGGGGCTGATATATATTCGCTCACAGTCATCATCCAAATATCTCCAACACCACGCTTATCTAAATTACTACTAGTTGCGTGGTGAACCGAATGGTCGTGTTGCCATTGACTATAAGGGAAAAAGGTCAAAATCCCTGTTATAGTTCCCAGTATTTTGTTGACTGTTCGATTTTTAAAGAAGGAATGGTGACAGCAATCATGAAAAATAATGAAAATTCGAACTAGAAATCCTGCCGCAACAATAGCCAAGCCTAAAGTAAGGAAATACGATATCGAAAGGCTTTGGTAGGCAAGGTACCAAAGTAGGAAATAGGGAACCAACGAGTTGATTAACTGCCAAACGCTTGTTTTTGGATTCGATTTTTCATAACTAGCAACTTGCTTTCGCAAAATAATCTGTTTTTGTTTTATCATTTTATTTATAGTCCTTTCTTTAGACGTAATTTTCTTTTCCATTTTTTATGTTGTTTTCATTATAAGCATGGTGCTTTTTTTTTTGCAGTCATATGTGTCATATACATAATGTGACAATTGTCATATTGGCTATTTAATAGACTTCCTCCATCTATTTTGACCGAATTTCACAAGAAAAAACCGGTTTTATTTTAAAGAAATAAAATCGGTTTTTTCTTGATATTTGATTCATCTACGTCTTCAGCTTGAATAATTTATTGCTCGCAAGCATGTAATATGGTCTTGGTTAATATTTTTGTTCCATAAATTAAGGCATCCAAATTAAAATTCATTTTTGGGTGATGCAGACCTGGCGATAGGTCGCTACCTAAACCAATCATTGTTGCTGCTATACCAGGGTTTTGCTGGGTATAGTAATGAAAATCCTCCGCACCTTGCGAAGTACATTCGGAAATGCAATTTTCTTGGCCCAAAATTTCAACAATTGCTTTTTTAGCTACTGAGATTGCCGTCTCGTTTTTAATCGCAGCTGGAACTAAATCTTCCAAAGACCAAATAATTGAAGCCCTGGTTTGTTGCATGATTTTTTCAATGATTTCATTAATTTGATGCCGAATTTCTCCCATCACTTCATTGGATTGAGCTCTTACATCCAGTGTGAAATCTGCCGTTTCCGGAATCACGTTAGAAGCTTGATTTTGAATTTGCAATTGGGTCATTTTTATAGAATAGGCTACATCTGTTTTCAATTGAATCTGTTGGATTTCTTGAACCAGCAATGAGGCAACCTCAATGGCATTGATTCCGTCTTGTGGCCGAGCTGCATGTGCTTGAAGACCTTTAATTGACCCCTTAATATTTCCAACTGAGCCATGATTAATGACGGGTGAAGCTTTCAAATATGGAACCTCGAATCGGGGTCTAAGATGGATCCCGAATAAATAAGAAACCTTTTCCAATGCGCCCTCTTTCATCATTTGTCTTGCGCCTTCGCCTTTTTCTTCAGCTGGCTGAAAAATGAATCGGAGCGTTTTTTTAGGCTTAATTCCACTTTCTACAATCGCCAAAGCCGTATACAAAACCATGGTGCTATGGCCATCATGACCACAAGAGTGATTTGGTTGAACAATACCATCGACTTCCTGGACAATGGCATCCAGATCGGCCCTTAATGCGATAACTTGATTAGACTCACCTGGAATTTCGGCGATAATGCCAAAATGGTTGGGAAACTTTTTCACGGAAAGGCCAGCTTTTTTTAACCTTTCCTCGATATATTGCGACGTTTTTTCCTCCTTCCAGCTTGGCTCAGCCAAGGTATGGAGGTCACTGTAAGTATTTAATAAGAATTCTTGTTGTAGATCGATAAACTGAATGGGATTCACTTTTATAAACCTTCTTTCAAAATGACAAGCTGATTAGCTTTAGCAATCCAGCCAGTTAATGACGAATAATAGTATAAATATCTATTATACTAGTTTTTTTCCCTTTTTATAGATTTATTGATCACATTAGCTAATTTTGGCACTATGACCGGCCATTCCCTATTCTTGCTTGTTTTTATACTGATAATCGGGAAACGTTAATTGAATTGGTTTTGGAGGATAAAACTGATTATTTAGCACGGTTGTCCCTTCTTGTTTTTCAAATTCCAGATTCAATCCATAGCTGCTAACTAACACGTTGGTAGGGTTTATTAGGTAGATTCGAACTTCATAACAGGGATTCGAGGAAAGGATTGTTTCTTGTGGGAATTCTGCTAAAATTGTTAACTGCATTTTTGCTGGAATGATAAAAAAAAGCGGTTCAAAGATGGGCTGAAAAATTTCTGAATCTTCCGAAGGGAAAATTGTCGGGTCAAAACTACTGCTACTAAGCTCATCTTCAGCACAATAACCTATGTCACAAGGATTGATTGCTTCCCCGCAAAGAAAGACATATTTCCCTAGTTCTTCCGGAGGGCTCGTGGTCCAATCAAGCATTTCAATGATTACCTCCTTAGTTTGGTCTTGACCAATATTGAGGATATTCACGGAAATAATCTCTGTATCCACAGTCGCTTCTATTGGACCTGTACTCAGTACAATTGCTTCTTCTGATTCAAAAATATGCTTAGATTGAACTATTTCTGGTTTTTCCTGTTCTTGCGACACTTAACAACACCTCTTTCATTTAGATTTACCGTTATTACACAATGGGCGGTAGGATCCCACTAGGAAAAAGTTCTGCTTACTATATTAATATTGGTAAATTTTATTTTTGAAACGGTTTTTGTCCAACCATTACTAAATTTTTATTGTAAACCAAATGAAAAATCATGTTGACAATAATGTTTCCAGACCTCTAAAATAAGAAAAGGGAAAAGGAATTATTAAAACAATCTATATATTAACGGAGATGTATCATGAAAATTAGAGAAATAACTTATGTTGCTTTATTTGCTGCTATTATGGGGGCGTTAGGGCTTGTCCCACCAATCATGTTATCGTTTACACCTGTTCCAATTACCTTGCAAACGTTAGGAGTTTTGCTTGCAGGGGGCATCTTAGGTGCCCGACTTGGCGCAACAAGTATTGTTGTTTTCTTGCTTATTGTTGCTGCTGGAATGCCGCTTTTATCAGGTGGACGTGGAGGAATAGGCGTATTTTTTGGTCCAAGTGCGGGTTATTTACTTGCTTACCCAATTACAGCTTTTTGTATTGGTTATCTACAATCCCGTTTTCGTACCATACGTATTAGGAATTATTTACTGACAAACCTCACTGTTGGAATATTTTTAATGTATCTGATTGGAATACCAGTACAAGCATTTATGATGGATATCTCAGTGGTTCATACCATAAAAATTAGTCTTGTCTATCTACCTGGTGACATCATTAAAGCTACTCTCGCTTCAATCTTAGTTTTTAGATTACAAAAATATACTGTTTTTCAAAAACTGGTTACAAAAGCCAAAATTGAAAAGGCGGCTTAAGAG
Organism: uncultured Bacillus sp.; assembly: GCA_937894355.1. Lineage (GTDB taxonomy): Bacteria > Bacillota > Bacilli > Bacillales > Cytobacillaceae > Bacillus_BU. Next base: position 1,898 of record CALCRD010000240.1, on the reverse strand, counting down.
ACACATTTATGTGTCTCTTTTTATCAAATTTAATGGCAGGATCCGCCGTTGGAAGTTTCATATGATCAAACATTCGTTTAGAAAGGAGAATTTTCTTGGCAACAATAACAGATTCATACGCAAACCATGTTTTACATTTTCCTGATAAAACAGCCATTCAAACTCAGCAGCACAGTGTAAGTTACCGGGATTGGGATATAAATATACGTAAAACAGCAAACTGGCTTGATATGCTCCATTCTGATTCTAAAACTATAGGTATCTACTTACCTAATGGAATCCCGTTCTTACAACTTTTCACTGGCGCGGCATTGGCTGGTTGGATGGGTGTTCTGTTTGATACAAAATGGAAGGAAGCAGAGCTACAAAAACGCTTGTCAGTCTCTCACCCTTCTGTCCTAATTACGAATCGAAAGCTCGCAGGCAATATCATCCATCTTTACCCTCAAGTATTAATCTGGGAAGATTGTTTCGAAGAAATCCGCAACACAGATTCCGCTCGAAACTCTCATATTGATGGAAATCTACCTTTTTATATGGGGTTCACCTCTGGAACAACGGGTGATCCTAAAGCCTTTATTCGCTCACACGAATCTTGGGTTACGAGTTTTAAAGTAAATAAACTGGACTTTTTAATGGATGAACGAGAACATGTCCTGATTCCTGGTGCACTTATTCATTCTCATTTTCTTTATGGAGCAATCAGTACCTTGTTTTTAGGTGGTACCGTATATTTACTCGAAAAATTCTATCCCCTTCAAGCATTATCAATCATCAAAAACAAACCTATTACCACGGTTTTTGTTGTTCCAACAATGGTACAAGCTTTTCTTAAACAGAAACAAAGTTTCAAAAATCCTATTAGGATGATATCTTCTGGTGCAAAATGGGAGGAAAATTCCAAAAGGCTGATTCGAACTATGTTCCTACAGTTAACCATGTTTGAATTTTACGGTGCAAGCGAATTGAGTTTCGTGACCTTTCTAACAGATAATGAACATAACTTAAAGCCAGAATCGGTTGGTAAACCATGTCATGGCGTAGAACTTCAAATCCGTAAACAAGATCAGTCAATTGCCCAGCCCCATGAAATTGGAAAAATATACGTCAAAAGCAAAATGAACTTTAGCGGGTATCTGAGTGGTGATAATTCGATTGTTAAACCCACAGGGTACGAAGAACAATGGATTACAGTAGATGATATGGGATATGTAGATGAAGATGGATTCCTATATATTGCTGGTCGCGAGAAAAATATGATTTTATACGGCGGAATTAACATTTTTCCAGAAGAGATTGAAAAAATTATATCCTTACATCCAGATGTCGAGGAAGTAGCTGTAATTGGTTGCAATGATCCTTACTGGGGACAGATTGTGGCAGCTGTTGTGAAAGGAACTGTTTTCAAGAAGGATTTAGTTCGATTATGTAAAAACAGTTTAGCAGCCTATAAAATTCCTCGTAAATGGTATTTCGTTCCGGATATGCCCTATACGACTAGCGGTAAGATAGCTCGAGCCCAACTAATGGCAAGTTTAGAAAGTAAGGTGATGACCCATTAAAAGAGCAGTTATTGTCAAAGCAAAACGAACACCAATTGGAAAAATTAATGGCATGTTAAAGGAACTTCAGCCACACGAACTTGTCGCACCTCTACTCCAGTTCTGTGCTGAGTCGATTGAAACTAAAATTGATGATGTTATTTTAGGCAATGTAGTTGGTCCTGGAGGAAACGTGGCCAGGGTAGCTACCCTAGAAGCACAACTCCCCCTGTCAGTACCCGGTGTAACGCTTGATCGCCAGTGTAGTGCTGGATTAGAAGCCATCCGAATGGCTAGTTACCTTATTCAGGGAGGGGCAGGAAAATGCTATATCGCAGGTGGCGTCGAAAGTACTAG
>CALCRD010000239.1 GCA_937894355.1 uncultured Bacillus sp. | reverse complement strand
CGCAAGAAGTGGCTTATGCAATATTACATCTATCAAACAAGTATCAAGTAGACCACCATCAAATTGCAGCACAAGCCGAGGTGGAATCATCGTATAACATCAATGCGGTTGGTGGGCTGGGTGAAAGAGGGCTGTTACAAGTAATGCCTACAACGTTTAAGGAGCATGGACAAGGTGATATTAACGACTGGTTTAGTGCAGCAGATGCAGGAGTAGCGTACATAGCGTGGTTGCAACGTCATTATAGCGATTCGGTGCTAGCGAGTTACAATGCGGGACCGAATCGGAGGGGGAAAAGGCAGATTGCGAGTAGGTATGTGGCTAAGGTTAATAGACGGATGGAGGTGTTGAGGTGAATATCGATGACGAAATAAAACGGGGGAAGCGGATTGATAATGGTGAGTGGAAATATGGCAGCTTGTTACAAAACGACGTTTGGACAGTTATCGTAGATGATTTTTGCCCCTATGGTTGCGAATACGCATGGGGCGTTAGCGGGGATGAAGTAGACCCTAAAACTGTTGGTGGTAGTTTTAGATATAAAGGTCAGCGATTCTTCGACGGAGATATTTTGCGAAGATCATCCGCAAGCGAGGTTAAGATGTTTGATCGTGATGACGGTGTCACAACGTATACCACTCAAACGCATACAGAGTACGTTTATGTATCGTGGGACGAGGTGGAAGGTTGTTGGTATGCAAAACGGAGGAATCATTCGATAGTTAGTATGTTATGTCAATACTTAAAAGTATTTGGCAAAGATATCGAAATCGTTGGGAATGTGTACGATAAGCCGGAGTTTTTGGAGGTGCTGAAATGATTAAATTTTTAGACTGGTTGTTATGTTGTATTATCGTTGTTGTGCTTGGTTTGATAGTTTTAATTGGGCATGCGTTGGTATCTGCAGGCGATCAGACTTCCTTTTTTATTGTTGCATTGATGATGGTGGTACTAGTGCTTTTTATACTCGGTATGTTGTTATTTGATGAAAAATATTAAATAAGGACGGTGAAAAATCATGAAGCGAATTTTAGAATGGTTTAAATTGCGTTGTTGGAGACTATATTGGCTAACTAAACCGCATTGTAGTAGGTGTAAGTATTTATCTATAAACCCTAACGATTTCCCATGCGATAAGTGTCGAGGAATGCGTGCTGTTTTAAGGGTATATTACAAACCAATAAATAAAAATAAGGAAGGTGTTAAAAAATGAATTTAAATGATGTAGTGAGGAAATTAAAGTCTAAACCATGTCCTTTTTGTGGGAACAAAGATGTTCGCGTTGTACCGGATTGGGAAGCTGAAGAACGGGACATAAAAGATGGAACGGGTTATTGTGCGGCGCTGTGTTCGATGAGTTGGGGAGGTTGCGGCGCGGTTGGGCCTTTTAGAGACAACGTGCAGGACGCTATAAACGCATGGAACAATCGAGATGAACCAAAACCAAGTATTACGAATGTTACAATCGGTGTTCTTCCTGAGGAGATAGATAAAAAAATAGAAGAACGAATACAACAATTTATCGAAAAATTTATAGGGGTGCTTAAAAGTAAGCAATAAAAACAATTGGGGTAAAGGGAGGGGCTATATTGGCAATTGAAGAAGCGTATATCAGACAACCAGAGGTTCCATATCACGTGAGGAAGTACATCGAAACGGAACTGAAGATGTACAAGGCATATCTCTCGGCGATACACTTGATCGATGAAGAACTAGGGGAAATTTATCAATCACAGCCCAAGGGAGATGGGGCACCGGTTCAAGGCGGGATAATGAGCAACCAGCCATTAACCAAGACCTTAAAGATCGAAACGCTTGAAACCGAAATGAGGGAAAAACTTAGCCGAGTTCATAAAATTGAAGAAGGATTGAAACTATTTCCTCCAGGTTCGGTAAATCGAAGAATCATCGAAGTAAAATACTTCTCAGGGAATGATTGGTCGGTGGAACAGATCATGGCGCAAGTCGGGATAGGCCGCAGGAATACTTATTTTGAAAAGCAAACATTTATCTTAAAAACATTTGGAATCATTTTTAAAGTGTTGTAATCAAACATTGATACTAATTTGATACCCCGTAAGCCTTGTTTATGAGTTATAATGATATTGTCAAAAATTATAAGAAAACCGTCTCACATCCGAGGCGGTTTTTACTATTTTAGGGGGTATTATATGCATTGGACTTTCGCAATAACAGTATTAAGCATTATAGGGGTTGTAGCAAACAATCTCCAAAAGCGATGGTGCTTCATTTTATGGTTTTTCACTAACCTTGCTTGGTGTATCTATGATTGGACGATAGGAGCATATAGTCAGTCGCTACTATTTGCGGTGTATGTAGTGTTAGCCGTCCACGGCTGGCAAAGTTGGGGAGAAGCAAGGGTTAGATATAACTTTCCCAAAATCAGATTTGCAGATGAAAACACATTGTTAGATCAGGCACAACATATTGGGGAAGAATATATAGAGTTTAAAAAATCAGATTATGGAACTCGCCACGAAATTGAAGAAGCTGTCGACTTATACCACAGCTTAGAAACATATTTTAGGATATTAGAAAATTGTGGAGTTGATGTTGGCGAAGTTTTTGAAGAAGTAAAACTCAAAAACGGAAAGAGGGGTTACTATGAACTACGAAGCGATAGCCGATGCCGGAGGATTCGGAAAAGTAACTCGAAATAAAAAGAAAGACAGGAAGGCAAATAGAAAAAGCAGAAAACCACTAAAAAGCAAAACCAAACCCAAAAGTAAATATAAACCGGTGCCACTTGACGTCAAATTAACCGCTCTTGAAACTAAAGGGCGGTTTTGTTTTGCAGGTTTCTGTCCTGTTTGCGGGGGAACGGCAGAGGTCAATGAACACGACGACCCACATCACTTCCCACATAGAAGCCAAGGCGGCAAGGATCGACCTAAATATATCTGGATGGCCAAGAGAGACTGTCACAGATTCATTCACGATAACCCAATGCTAGAAAGGTTAATGTTTCAGGAGATTGAAGCAGCAGGGTTGCCGGTCTACTGGAAAGCAGAAGAAAAACAAGAAAAAGAGGTGGTTTGAATGTTTGAGGTAGGAGACCGAGTAAGAGCGACTAGAGAGATCGGCAAGCAAAGGCGTAACCGTCTGAAGCTTAAAAAATACAACGGAACTATTATTCAAGTGTGCAAGAGGTTCGTTGTCGTAGATGTTGGATTTTTCAGAGAAGCTTTTTGGCTAGAGGACGTTGTCAAACTATGATCGGCAGAATATCCATCGTTCAAGATGATAGGAAAGCGGTTTTTGTAGAGCTGGAAGGTCCGACAAAACTCAAAGCCGGTGATTCGGTTAAGATCACAAAAAAGCAGAAAGCTAGGTCTCTTAAGCAGAATGCTTTTTACTGGGCGTACTTATCTTGGTGCATTCATCCCAACGGTGGTTCTTTGTGTGATCAAGGTCACTTCTCGGTTGATGGATTGCATGAGGATATCAAAGCATGGTTCACAGATCAACACAAACATGATTTCGAGATTGAGGGGAAATTCACTACAACAGAATTAAACACTAAGGGGTTTAGTGACTACTTTGAGATTGTCAATAAGGAACTAATGATAGAGTTCTTCGGGATAGATACATCCGGATTTTTTAAAGATTATGAGAAGTTCTGCCAGTGGGGCGACGAGAGCTTTAATGATTATATGAGCGAAAAAGTGCCACCGCCGCCGTTCTAAAAGCGAGGTTGATGTAGATGGAAAAACAGTATTGCAAAATATGCGGCACTGAATTATTCCTTAACGAGTGGGAAGGGTGGGTCATGGAGTGCCCAGTGTGCGAATACAGGCAGGAGCAAGAAGATGAAAGCTAGCGAATATAACAATCTAGTATCAAGCGAAACTCAAGAGCAAATAGCTCTAGCAGACAGGTTAAACTTGATCAAATATAACGGCCGACCGCTGCAGTGGTTTCATTGTCCGAATGAGGGCAAGAGATCGGGCAAAATGGCTGCAATTCTCAAACGGATGGGGTTAAAACCTGGGGTGCCAGATATTATCATTTTAGATACTCCTCCGGCCTTTCCGATCCAAAAGGGAGCAGTGATCGAAATGAAGCGACGAGAGGATGGCAAGACATCCCCGGAGCAGGAAGAGTGGCTAGAATATTTTGATAATAACAGCTGGGTTACTGGAGTAGCTAACGGAATCGATGAAGCGTTGGAGCTACTTAAAAAGTGGGGTTATACATAAGGCGGTGAGGTGAATGCCGGGCGTCGAGTTAAGAGAAACAATACTAAACGAAATTGCAAACGGAGCAACACCAAAGGAATGTTCCGAGAAATATAACATATCAGCGGGTACTATTAGATCGTGGGTTAGCCGGGCAAAAGCCAAAGGCGAAATGCAACCGCAACGCAACGCGGCGAAGAAGGAAAAAGTTGCAACAAAGAAAGCCGCAACGCAACGCAAGAGCGCAACGAAGAAAAGCAAGATCACGAGACCAAAGGAATCGATATTCAAACTAGAAGACGTTGACGAAGAATTAACCGAGAAGCAGCGTCTCTTTTGTTTGTATTATATCAAGAACTTCAATGCCACTCAGGCGGCAATCAAGGCAGGCTATTCTCCAGACAGTGCTCACGTGGAAGGCTGCAGACTGCTAAAGAAAGCTAAAGTTGCCAAAGAAATACGTCGCCTTAAAGGCACGATTCAAGAAGAAATCTTCATCGGTGCAATGGATGTGCTCAATAAATACATTAAAATCGCATTTGCAGACGTCAATGATTATCTTTCGTTCGGTCAAAGAGAAGTACAATGTATGGGCCCGTTTGGTCCTATTTACGAAGGCGAAGGAGAAGACAAAAAACCAGTTACAAAGATAGTTAATTACGTTGATTTAAAGGACAGCAATTTGGTTGACGGAACAATTATTTCCGAGGTCTCACAAACCAGAGACGGCGTAAAGATAAAGACTATCGATAAAACAAAAGCACTAGAAAAGCTAGAAAAATACTTCGATCTCTTCCCTGACAAGTTTAAAAGACAAATCGAAGAAGAGAAACTCAAACTTGCTCAACGCAAAGCTGGGGATGAAGACGACACCGAAACCCCAGATGATGGTTTTATCGATGCCCTAAATGCCGAAGCTCCATCTGTTTGGAGTGATGAAAATGAAGATTAAAGCAGTATTTAAGTTCAAACCATTTTCACTAAAACAGAAAAAAGTATTAACTTGGTGGTGTGATAACTCCCCGGTAAAAGATAAAGATGGGATCATTGCGGACGGCGCTATTCGTTCTGGTAAAACAGTATCAATGGCGCTTTCATTTGTTGTGTGGGCAATGTTTCGTTTTAATGGCCAGAACTTTGGTATGTGTGGTAAGACTATTGGGTCCTTCCGGCGTAATGTTGTTTTCTGGCTTAAAATTATGCTCCGAACCAGAGGATATCAAGTTCATGATAGCAGAGCTGATAACCTTTTGATTGTAAGATGGAAAGACAAAATCAATTATTTTTATATCTTCGGCGGTAAAGACGAACGCAGCCAAGACTTAATTCAAGGTATCACGTTGGCCGGAATATTCTTTGATGAAGTAGCCTTGATGCCAGAGTCTTTCGTCAAGCAAGGTACTGGCCGTTGCTCCGTTGATGGATCTAAGTTTTGGTTCAACTGCAACCCAGAAGGGCCGATGCATTGGTTTAAAATAGAGTGGATAGATAAGGCCATAGAAAAGAACCTAATCTATCTTCACTTTACAATGGATGACAACTTATCTCTTTCCGAGAATATCAAAGAACGTTATCGTTCAATGTATTCCGGAGTGTTCTTTAAGCGGTTTATTCTTGGCTTGTGGGTGCTGGCCGAAGGAATCATCTACGATATGTTTAACCGCGACGTTCACGTTGTAACTGATGAAAACCTAAAAAAAGAAATCATCGAAAACGGCAGACTATGGTATATTGCAAACGACTACGGGACCGGAACTGTATTTGTTCTCGGTCTTTTTTGTATTTATAAAAATACTCGCTATCTTGTAAAGTCGTTTTATTGGGATGCCAAAGCCCAAATGAAGCAAAAAACGGATGGTGAATATTGCGAAGATTTGAAAAAACTAATGGAGTTTATCAAACCCCGGCAGGTTCAAGCAATCATTATCCCGGACGATGCACTTTCGTTCATTGCTGAATGTCACAAGCAAAGTATTAGACCAATACGAGTTTACAAAAGATTGCCCGGTTCGGTTATTAAGAGAATAAGAATTCAGGCAAACGCTTTGGCGAGTGGCAAGTACTTCATTTTAAATGACGCTACAAACGAACCCGTTATTGATGAATATTCCAGTTATGTGTGGGATTCAAAAGCACAGGAACGAGGAGAAGACGCTCCACTCAAACAAAACGACCACGGAAAAGATATGGAAGGGTACTTCCACGATAGCGTAAACCAGATACTTAAAGTTGGAGTAAAACCAAAAGGATTCTAATAATTATACATAAATTGCAGCGTTTTGTTTTTAAAACTGAATAATAATTCACTTTGTTTTATACATTTTGTGTATAATTTATGTCAACTTACAAAAGAGCAGCTAGAACGGTTTTAGAAAAAGTCATAATCTTTATTATACGACACAAACGGGTGTTCTGATAGGAGGTACGTAATAAATGAAACTAGATATTATCATTCCCGGCAATCCATGGCCGCTCACTCCGGCGGGTGGAACAGACAATGATCTGATGAATACCGAGATAACTAATGAATACAGGCGTTTAAAGAGATACCGTGACAATGAATATCTTTTTAGGTGCCAATACGAAAAAGTATATACTGACTGGTATTCCCGGGTAAGCACTCATAAGCAACAACAGGATTTAGCATATATCATTGCCAACTTTGCAAAGATTCTTACTTTGCTTTGCGCCGATCTGCAGTTTGGAGAACAGGGAGAAGGTTTCAACGTCAAGTGCAACGACAACAAAACGCAAGAAGCTCTCAAAAATATCATTGTTGATAACCGATTCAATGCAACACTATACGAAGAATCAGGGTGCGCAAGTTCTTATCGCGGAGACGCCGTTTACAAAATTAAAGTCGAGAATGGCAAAGTTAGAATATATTCTCAACCGGCTTGCAATTGGTTTCCACTGACCGAACAAGGCAACGTTAAAAGGATTCAGAAGCACATTCTGGCTTGGGAAGAAAGTTACGGTGAGGAAAAGTATTTAAGAAAAGAAACTCACGAAAAAGGGCGTATTATTAGTGAAATATTTGAGTTGTCAGAAGGCCTAATTGGCAACAAGGTTTCTTTTGAAAGCCTAGGAATCACTGTAAACAACGAACCAATTCCCGAGGTTGAGTTAACTGGGATTGATAACTTTCTGATCGTAAGCCATTCGAACTGGAGCGTAGATAATGAAATTCACGGCGTTGACGATTATGAGGATATTGATTCGCTAGTTTCTGAGTTAGCGGCTACATTGAGTAGGAATGCCCTTGTATTGATGAAACATACCGATCCTAACATGTATGGGGATCCTAATTATTTGGAAAGCAACGATGATGGAAGTTATACATTGACTGCAGGAGGCGCGTTCTTTCCGGTTTCGCCAGACTCCAACCCTCCCGGATACTTAACCTGGGACGGTAAACTAGAAGCGGCCGAGAAACAAATAGATCGCTTAATTGAGTTGCTGTTTTACGTGTCGGAAACTTCGCCAGCATGTTTCGGTTTGGATAAAAGTTCAATTGCAGAATCCGGAGCGGCACTCAAAAAGAGATTGCTTCGAACACTAGCGAAAGTTAATCGCAAGAAGCTATATTCAGAACCGGCAATTAAAGATGTTCTGGAAGTCGCTATGAAGCTCGATGTGATGTATTGCGGTGGCAAGTACACGCCGGAGCGTCCGACTATCGACTGGCAAGACGGTTTGCCTGAAGACCCGAACGAGGTGGCCGAATACACTAACAGCCGAATTCAAGGCGGCACGATGTCGCAACTTGAAGCAATTATGCTACTAGATAAATGTGACCAAGAAACGGCGCTTAAAAAGCTTGAGCAGATTCAGAAAGAAAAGGACGCGGCCTTGCCATCATGGAGCCGGACTGTTAACGGACAAGTCCCTCCGACACAAGCTAAGGATGAGGATGATGAGGAATGACCGCCCAAGAATTACGCCGGAAGCTTGAACGGCAACAAAAGGAGTTAGTTAAGGTTTATAACAAAGCCTATTCTGACTTGCAAGAAAGGCTGAAAAGGCAGGAATTGCGCGGGTTATCAACTTATCATACAAAAGCACTCTTAGAAGATGTCGAAAGGATTTCCGCAGAACTTGAAAGCTATGTAGAAAGTTGGATTAGAAATAATTATCCAGACGCCTATGAACTGGGATCCTCGACAGCGGTTGAGAAGCTCACTAAGCATTATAAAATTGGCGGTATCAATTCTTCCTTTGGCGGGGTCCATCAGGCGGCTATTGAAGCGATTGTAAGCGATACACTGAGCGATATAGCGTCAGCAACTTCTTACATGCAGGATGGATTAAAAAAAGCTATTCGGGATGCAGCAAAACAAAAATATCCGGCAGGGTTGATTACCGGGGATACTCGAAAAAGCATCACGAAAGAAATGGTTCAGACCCTTAATACAAAAGGCTTCACTGCTTATTACGACGAAAAAGGAAGATATATCCCGCTTAAGCAGTATGCGGATACTCTTTTGAGTGAAAATTGGGTTGGTTTTGTAGATAAGTCCGGCAGGCGGTGGGATTTGCTGAACTACTCCGAGATGTTAACCCGAACCAAATTGGCAGAAGCGGTCAGCCAGGGAACCGAAAACCGGCTTACCCAAAACGGCTTAGACCTAGTTATGATCTCTGCTCACGGAGCCGAAGATTGGTGTAGATTCTATGAAAATAAGATATTCTCTATTAGTGGAAGGACAGAAGGATATCCGAGGTTAGAGGATGCACCAAACGGAGGAACTCCTTTTCATCCGCGCTGTAAACATTTTGAGACCCCGTTTGTTGAGAAGTTTGAAAGCGATGAGACCATCAACTACGGAAAACAGCTAGATGACAAATACAAAGGGTTGAATGTGGATGGCCATGCGGACCAGGCAAAGTTAAGAGAGTTTGAGCAGTTGCAGAAGGGAAAAACACCAAAAAGTGTGTCCGAAGAACGGAAATATTTTCAATCAGCCGGAATCAGGAACAAAGTGCAGTTGCCGGGTCTGTCAGAAGAAGCCCAAAAGGAAAGCATGAAATCATTTTCCTTGGCGTTGGAGCATGGATTGGCGTCCGGCAATGAATGTTTGTTAACATTAGATGTAAAAACAGGAAAACAGGTGTATAATAAGATTGAAGGAGATTCTTCAGGAGTGGGGTTTCCTCAACAATTTATAGACTTTTTACAAAACGCAGACGATAATAGTGTGCTATTAATACATAACCATCCCGGCAGTTCAAGCTTTTCTACTGATGATATTAATGTTCTCACACTGAAATCTGTTAATAAATTAGGAGTGGTCGGGCACGATAAAACATTGTATTTTGTTCAGCGCAACGGAAACTCAGCTGATCTTTCGATTGAGAAGATAGCATATGATCGAAAAACTGTTTACTCAAAGCATTTTGACTATTATCAAGGCAAAGTTCTATCCGGAGAAATGACGCCGCAAGAAGCATGGAAAGAACACAGCCATAAAATACTTCAATATGTTGCAGAAAAAAACAATCTTGACTACAGGAGGTGGCTACCATATGAATAATAAAAAAATAGGCTTTGATTTAGTGAATTGGCAGCCAGATTACACGAAGTCAAAAGAAGAAAACGAAAAAGAGTTCCGCAAACGTTATTTCGAGGTATATGGAAAATATCCTCCTGATAAAGAATCGTCTGAATAAGGCGGTTTTATTCTATCTCAATCCTGAACCATTTAACCGCCGGATCATTATACCGGATTTCGACCAAGCACTTGTTCCAGATCACATGGCACTTAGAACCTTCGGAAATGCGATTAAAACCGTCTTCGAGGACGTATTGAACTGACGCTCTATTGCTCAGTCTAATAAGCGTTGGCGTTTGTTTTTCTTTGATTATTTGTTCAAGTTGAAGATTGATCTGTTGGTGGAGAGAGAGGGAGCGGGAGAGAAAGCGTAGGTTAGTCATAAAACTATTTTACCACAAATTAGAATTTAATACTAAGGTTTTGAGCCGCCATAATTAAGGCGGCTTTTTCATGTCTACTATTCAGGGTCGCAATGGTGCGTGCGGTTTTACCTCTGCCGAAGGTCGGTAAATACCCCGTCCTCCCTGAATTATTTATATATTTTAAAATAGAAAGGGGATGGTTGTCGCGGGAAAGATAACAAACGAACAATTTGATTTAGCAGTTAAGGATTGGCTTAAATGGTTGCATCTTGATCCGTGGAAAATAGTTATATCATCCGATCCGCCGAACGAAGATGCAATTCTAGATATTAGTGTTGTGGAAGGGAGATATCTAGGAACGATCCGAATTAGCGATTATTTTCATGAGATGGAACCAAGGGAACAAAGCGGGAGTATTTGTCACGAATTGCTTCACCTAAAACAGCAAAGATTATGCGACCAGCTTAGATATTTAGTCAGAAATACATCTACAGACACCAAGACGGCAGTTGATGATTTATTTCATTTAGAGGTCGAGTATATGACCGATTGGCTAGCCGATATTTTGGCTGATGTTTTCCTTATTCCAGAAAGCTTATTAATGGAAGAAAAAGGAGAAGAGATAAAGCCTGAATTAACCGCCTAACAAGCGGTTTTAATTTTACTTAAAAAATCAAAAGGAGGTGTTGTTATAATGGCCAGCGCATTATCAGCAGATGAGAAACGTTGGAGAGCCGAGTCAGACGCTAGAACTTTAGCGGAATCTAATGTTATATCAACAGATTCAGCAAGACTAAAAGCGGCACAAGCGGCAGCAAAGAGAATGGCCGTAGAGCAGGAGAGACAAGCGAGTTCAATGCAAAAAGTAGCTAAAACCGTGTCTACAAAGAGTGCTACAAAAACGACCAAGGCCGCGTCTAAAAAGAGCACTGTTAAAACTACAAAAAAGAAATAAAGAATACATGTCCGAAACGTGCCATGACGTAAAACTGACACGGAATAAAGCCTACCAGGCTATAAACGGGAGGAATTATGATGTTAAAAGACCTTTTTAAGTTTAATTTACAGTTTCACGCTGAAGAAGATTCAAAAAACCAGGAAGGATCCGAGAATGGCTCTAACGCCGAGAGCGATGGCGGCGGTGATAACGGAGATTCTGGCAAAGAGCAAACCACAAAGACCTACTCGAAAGACGAAGCCGAAAGAATTGCGTCACAGCGAGAAGAAAGAGCACGGAAATCCGCTTTAAAGTCTTACTTCGAACAACAGGGTTACAGCCAAAGCGAGGTTGAACAAATGCTCGAAGCGGACAAAGTACGACGTGAGAAAGAAAAAACAGACTTGGAACGCGAGAAAGGCGCACGAGAGACTGCGGAAAAAGAGAAAGAAAAAGCTATTGCTACTGCTAATTCTCGAATCGCTAAAAGCGAATTTAAGATCGCCGCGCAAGCTGCAGGAGTACCGGCGGATAGGCTGGAGGCTGCTGTCAAGCTTGCAGATTTATCTGAGCTTACCCCTGACGAAAAGACCGGAGAAATCTCTGCGGACACTCTTAAAAGTGTTGTGGCAGCGACTTTGGAAGCCAATCCTTTTTTAAAAGGGACAGTGACCCCGGCTAATGTCGGCGGCGGCGGGAGCAATCCCGGTGGTGGCGGTGGTGGCGGCCTAAGCCCCGAAGAGCTTGGAAAGCTATCAATGGATGAGTACATCCGAGTTAGAAAAACAAAAAAATAATTTAAAAATGAAAGGATGATTTTTAATGCCTAATAATTTTTTAACCCCGTCCGTGATTGCACGGGAAGCCCTCATGGTTTTGAGAAATAATTTAGTTTTCGGTGGTTTAGTTCACCGAGACTATTCACAGGAATTTACTGCTAAAATCGGTGATACCGTAACCATTCGAAAACCGGCAACCTTTGAAGCTAAAGAGTTCAATGAGGCTACCGGAATCGAGGTTCAGACCGTCGCCGAAGGAAGTACCACTGTAAAACTGGACAAACATTTGGATGTGTCTTTCGAGATTACTTCCAGAGAATTGTCTCTGTCTTTGGAAGACTTTAGCGAGCAAGTCATGGTTCCGGCCATGCAGCCGTTTGCTCAAAAGATCGACGGGTATTTAGCGGGTCTCTATGCCGATGTTCCGTATCTTGCTGGAACTGCCGGGACGACTCCGTCAACTGCTGCCGACATCGCGAACTGCGGTAAGGTGCTCAATATCAACAAAGCTCCGATGACCAACCGTAACATTGTACTTGACCCGGAAGCGCAGGCCAGTCTTATCGTACTGGATAGCTTTATGGAAGTTGACAAAGCGGGAACCTCTGACGCTTTGCGGAACGCTAACCTTGGCCGGTTGCTCGGTTTCGATACTTACATGGATCAAAACGTAAAGAGTCATACCAAAGGCAATCTGGCGGCAGGCACCGGGCAAAAGATCACGGTTAAAGGCGCGGTTGCGGCAGGAGCTGTTCAAATGACATTAGACGACGATACTTCTGCTGGCTCTGCTTTGGCCGGAAAACTAGCGAAAGGCGACATTCTCCTTATTGGCGGCAAACCGTATACGGTCACCAAAGCTGCTACTGCCGCCGACGGTGAGATCGCAGTTGATTTTTATCCTGCATCTCCTGGGTTCACCGATGACGCTGAAGTCACGGTCATTGCCAACCACACCGCGAACTTGGCGTTCCACAAAAACGCCTTCGCGCTTGTCACTCGTCCTTTGGCTCTGCCGATGGGAACTTCACAGGCCGAGTATGTATCTCATGACGGTCTCGGAATCCGTGTGGTTCAGGACTATGATATCAGCAAAAAGAAAGACGTTATCTCCCTAGACATGCTCTGCGGCGTTAAGACTTTAACCCCTGAGCTTGCCTGTCGGTTGCTGGGTTAATCTACTTTAACGGTAAACTAATTGACGAGAGAGGGGCTTAAACTCCTCTCTTTGTTTGTAAAAAAAGGAGTTGAATCTATGAAATGTCCAACTTGTCATGAGGATTATGCAACACAAGCCGGTTTTCAGGCCCATGTTCCGAATTGCGGATATAAAGATAACCCTTTGCCGGCCCCTCCGGTTCTCGACTTAAATAAACCGCTCGATAAGATGAGCAAGGCGGAATTGCTAGCATTTTCGGAATTAAACGGGATTGTAGTCGTCGAAGAAGCGACTAAGGCGAAACTGATCGAAGATATTATCGAAATGCAGGAACTAAGAGAAATCGCCAAGCTCTCGACAATTGAAGGTTTCGATAAAATGAACAAAGCGCAGCTTATTGCAGCTATCGAAGAAGCGGAAAACGGCAAGAAATGAAGAAGGTCTTGCTAACCATGGCAATTCGAGGGCCACGCAATTCTGACGAGCGACATGAAGCTGGAGAGATATTGACCGTCACAGACCAGGAAACTAGCAATATCCTTAAACATGATGCAGGGGTTGTTACGGAGGTGATAGTTGATGCCGACACTGGAAGAAGCGAACCAATACTTTGCGACACATCTGAGCAAAACGGCGTGGGAAACGGCGGACGAACCAACCAAGGTCGCTATGTTGACGATGGCAGCGGAAGAGATAAACAACCTGCCACTCAAAGCAACAATCGACCCCGAAAGAAAAAGCAAAGCGATCTTTGAGCAAGCTATTTTTCGGCTGAAATATGGCGATAAACGAGAAAACATCCAAGCACATGGAGTAAAGTCCGTGTCGATCTCAGGCGGCGCGTCAGAATCATACGCTCCTTTAGTGTTTGGCGTTTCGCTAGCGCCGCGAGCTAAGTTGTTTCTCTTGGGGCAGTTTCGATTGGGGGCGATCGTATGAGCCTAATTGATATCTATTTGAATCAGGAACTTGAATGGACCCCTGCCCAGCGAAAAGACGACGGCTCAGCTAAGAGAGACGGATCTGGAAGAACACTCTATGCCGAACCTCAAATAATCGAAGGGCTTCTAAATGATAAGTTCCAGATGGTTCTAGATAAGACAGGAGCTGAAGTTGTTTCTTCGGGGTTTGCTAAAGTGATCAATGCAGTGGAGCCTGATGATAAGATCAATGGCCGACTGGTTATCGGACGCAACATCCATAAAGATTTTGATGGTTATGATGAAGGCCGGACGGTATATCTCAAATGAGTGATATTTTTAATTTTAACTTTAATCTGGATGGGATAGATGAGGTTTGCAACAATCTTGACCTCTATGACCAAAAAGCGGTTGATGCTGCCGCTCATGCCATGGTTGAGAATACAGAAGCCCTCCTGGGGAAGTCAATGCGAATAGTACCGCATGATGAAGGCATGCTTGAGGGATCAGGGAGTGCAAGGATCCAGAATGTAGAGATCGCTCACGGGACTGATGAAGGCGCTTTGGTTGAGACCGGAACGGCTCCGAAAGTTAATCCAGGTGCAACCATAAGCGGAACTGTTAGTTACAATAAACCCTATGCTGCAAGACAGCACGAAGAATTGGGTTATCAACATAAAGAAGGGCGCCAGGCAAAATACTTGGAAACACCGCTAAAAGAATTTGTCCGGGAGTTTGCCAAAAATATCGCCGATGCAGTTAGGAGTGTTAGAAGATGAATGCCGAAGAATTAGCCAATTATTGTGCTTCACCTTTAGAAGAAGGGGTGGTTACCCCAGATTTAGGAATCATAGGCGAAACTCTATTCTATTCATTCCTTCCAGACTCTCCGGATAACTGTATAGCTATTTTTGACACTGGAGGATGGGCGAAAGACCCGGACATAACCAGAAGCGATGTAACTTTTCAGTTCATGTTCCGGGCAGCTAGTTATAGCGAAACCCAAAAATTAATTAAGAAAACAAAAGATTGGTTTATTCCAAAAGGTATCCCTAAAAAAATGTTTAGTATCGGTCCATATTATGTTCACTTGGTTCAACCTCTGCAGGCTGAACCTTTTTATTTGGGGCGAGACCAAAATGGCAGGGATAAGTTTACTTGGAATTTTACCTTTGTTTTGCATTAATGAAAGGATGTGATTTTTTATGCCTAAATGGCAAATGGGTCCTGCTACGTGGACTTGGGGCGGCGTGTTACAGGACGTTTATACCAAGGGGTCAGAATTCACTGTAACCCCTCAGACTCAGGCAGTCGAATTTGATATCGTTGGACACGCCGATGACATTGTGACTGACTTGGCAGTAGAAGCTAAAATTGCTATTGCGTTAGCGCCGGGAATGGATATTAGCACCTTTATTCCGTATATCAACAAGGTGGTTGACGGGGGCAAGGTGTTGTATGATGGCGTGGTTGATATTGGAAGAAGCTTGAGAGAGCGGGGTAAGTCTTTATTGCTTCATCCTGCGTATTTACCAGATGATGACGTAAGCCAAGACTTCTATATGCCTTGTGCTGTTTGCTTGTCGCCCTTTAAGGTTACATACGATAATACCACGGTGCAGATTATCGAAGCGACCTTTACCGGGTATGTGGACAATCTGACCAGTAAGCGAAAATTCCAGATTGGCGACCGAACCGTGGCAGCAGATGTAACGCCTCCGACCGTGTCGAGTACCGTACCTGTAGCCGGAGCGACTGATGTAGCTACTGTAAGTGGTCTAAATATTGACTTTGTGATGGACAAGGATATTGATCCTGCAACCGTCGCTAAGAGCAATACCATGATCATTGCCACCGGTGACCAATCGGTGATTAGCGATTATTCGGTGAATTATATCTCCGGGACCAAAACAATTCGGTTGACGACTACGGCAGCTTTGACCGGTTCTACCGAATACATGGCAATGTTAACTACTGGCATTAAGGACGTTAGTGGTAACGCCTTGGTTGCTCCTAGCGTACTTAAATTCACTACGGCAGCCTAAAACATAACGAAAACAGGAGGGGAGGGTAAATAAGCCTTCCCTTTCCTTTAAAAACTAGGAGGGATAAAATGCAGAAATATATTGATCTTGATCAATGGATTCCTGAAAAATTAACAATGAAAATTAACGGGGAAGTTTACCCGGTACGAGATATAACAGTAGAAATGTTTTTAGAAATTCTCCAATTGTGCGAACTTGGAGTTGGATCAGACTCACAATTAACAAGTTTTATTGATCAGTTGAAAACGGCCGTCAAAAAGAACTGGTTTATCATTTTAATTGATAAAATCAAACGATTCCTTCGCCGCGGAAAGCCTATTTCCGAAGACGAAGGCAAAAAGAAACTTGCAAAGTTTATCAAAAAAACCGTTCCGACCTTGCCAATTGCGATTCTTAGGGGCATGAGCCAGAAGCAGATCCAAGGATTATTAGAATTCTTGATTCAATCTTATTATGAGGGTAAATCCGACCCAAATTTTCAGAAACCGATGGCGAGCATATAGACAAAAAAGGTACGAAGCTTGACATCGGTTATTTGTTTGCGGAATTTATACATTGGTTCCCCGGATATACGGGCGAAATGATATTGCAAATGCCAGCGCGACAGTTTTTCTCGTTGCAGAAGCACATTAAGCGAATTCGGGCACGGTACAATTTCGATTTATGGACGAGTTTCAATCTGGCTAGTTTTAAGGATGAAGAAACAAAAGAAGAGATATTCCAAGATATGGTCTCGACTGCTTTCCCGGATTCACAAAATACAGTGAAACCTTACTGGGAAGATCCGGAACCTGGTCTAAAGTTTGTTGGTAACTAGGAGGGATAGATATGGCAGAATATGATGCTGGTACAGTTAAAGCAACAATGACCGCTGATAGCTCTGGCTTGCATGGCGGTGTTCAATCAGTTAAAAAGGATATGAGATCCCTCCAAGACGAAGCCAAAAAGGTTAAAGATTCTTGGCGTGATATGGGAGTGGCCGCCGGAGTTAGTTTTACGGCGATTACGGCCGGAGTTTGGAAAGCCACTCAGGCCAATAATCAACTTAAATCTTCTATGATGGGTTTGGATTCGATTGCCAAAGGAACTGTCGGTAGTTATCAAAAAATCGAAGCCGAACTAGAAAAAGTCCGTGAAGACGGTATGATTCCGCTT
This sequence comes from uncultured Bacillus sp., assembly GCA_937894355.1. GTDB lineage: Bacteria > Bacillota > Bacilli > Bacillales > Cytobacillaceae > Bacillus_BU. The sequence continues at coordinate 8,518 of CALCRD010000239.1, read as the reverse complement.
AATAATGCAATTTCCGCATATAAGAACCTTTTAATGAGATACGAAGATGAAGAAACCGCAATTACAATGTTCCGTCGAATTGCAGATGCGGCCGCCTATGGCAGACAGGCTCACTTGTCTTTAGGCGAAGCCATCCAGGGAACGACTGAAGGTTTGAAAAATGAGAACAGCCAAATGACTGACAACGGCGGTATTACCAAAAACCTGTCTGTCATGTGGAAAGATTATGCCATTTCAATTGGCAAGACCGTAGGACAACTCACCGAAGCAGAAAAGCATCAAGCTGAAATTAACGGATTTATGGAGGAAGGCAAACATCAAGTTGGTGATCTCGCTAAGCTTCAAAACACATTAGCCGGGGAAATGTCAAAAGCGAATGCTATGACTAAGGAAACTTCGGCAGCTTTCGGTAATGCTCTAGAACCGGCAACGACTGATGTTGTAGGCTCGTTTTCGAGCTTAATGAAGGGAATTAAAGACTTTATCCAAGCTTCCCCCGGGATGGTCGCTGGGATCACTACAGGCGCACTGGCCATGACTGGATTAGTTACCGCAACATCTGCATGGATTGTGCTCGACATAGGCACCAAAATAGCTGCTGGATTTACTGCATTGACTGGGCCGGTTGGGTTAACTATGATTGCCCTTTCAGCTTTGGCAGCGGTCGTTGTGGGCCTCAGAACTGAGGCGGAGAAATACAGAGAAGAACAAAAAAAATTAGTAGATCACTTTAAAGCCGAAGCCAATGAACTTGACGGCTTAATTGACGAATATGAAAAACTAAGTAAAAAGACAAATAAAACCGCGGAAGAAAAAGAACGCCTAAGAGATGTGTCCAAACAGATAGCAAAAATGGTGCCCGATTCTGTAATTGCTTATGATAAGGAAGCCGGAGCGATTATTAACCTTGATAATGCGGTCAAAGGTCTTGTTAAAACCAAAACCCAAGAATTGCGAGCGCGGCAAAATTCCCTCGGTTTAGATTATGCAGAAGAATTAAAGAATCAACGGAAACTTCAAGAACAAATGGATGTTATTATTGAAGATTTCAACCAACAAAAAAGCACACTATTAGATTCGTTGGGCGACGGCAATATAACACAATCACAATACGAACAGATGCTGTCTCGGGTATCACTTGAATATGAGCAGGGAATAACTTCGTTACAAGACCAAATCGACGTTTCTAAGCAAATTATTTCCGAGATAGAGACCGAAAAAAACGAAATAGATCAGATAATGAAAGATGGCGTCACCAGAGACACCGTCAAAAAAGATTTCAAAAAAACAAATTCAAAAGCGGGTGACAATTCACTAGCAGCAGCTGCTAAAAAACGAGCCGATGAACAATCGCAGTTGCAGAACCAGCTCTACATTGAAATGTTAGAACGTCAAAAAAGATTCAAAGAAGCAGAAATCAAAGAAGAAGAATTGAGGTTTGCTGAAGAACTCGAATTAGCCAAAGGAAACAATGAACTAACTGTACAAGTCAAGCAAGCCAATGTAGACCGCATAGCCGCGATAAATAAGAAATACCTTGATGAGGATACTGCACTTTACAACGAGTGGGCACAAAAGGCCGGAGATGTAGCCAAAACGGAAACTGATCGACAACTAGCCGATATCGAGCGTGAAAGAGAAGCGAAAAAAACAGCGGCGACAGAGACCATCGAAGATCAGGATAAACTTAATGAGACTTTAGCTAACATTGATAAAGTCTATGACGATCAGCGCCTGCAAACCATTACCGAAGCGCTCAGCGACGAATACAAACTTAAAGAGAAGATGACGGCTGACGAATTGAGACTCATTAAACAAGTCTTGGAAGCAAAATTGGCCGCACTAGAAGCAGACGAAACAGCAAACGAAGAGCAACTTCTAGCTTATAAAAAAGTTATTGAAGAAGTATCAAAAAACATTGATATTGAAACGAACAAAACCAATGCGCAAATCAAAGAAAATACTGCTGATCTTTTAGCCGACTTAGTTACAAAAAAGAAAACTATTGAAGATGTCTGGAAAGATTTGATGGACGAGTTGGTGAGACAATACATTAAAAAATTCATCTTTGGTATTGAAGGTCAGTCCGGAAATTTAACTAAAATCTTTGATAGCCTCTTTAGCAATAAATCCGGAGGAAACAGTTCATCTAGCAGTACGACGGAAGGAATAATGGGTGTAATAGGAGCGATCCTTAGTTTTTCAAAAGGTGGCACTGTTCCGGCGGCAGCGAATGGGATGGTAGTTCCTGATTTACCTCCTAGTTTTGGAACGGATAAAGTTATTTCGGCATTAACACCAAAAGAGATGGTTCTGCCGCAAGACATTAGCGAAGGGTTGCAAGGCATGATTCGGCAGGGTGGACAATCTCAAAACATTACCAATAATGTTACTAACAATTATATCGATGCTATCGACCAACAATCGGTAGCTCAATTTTTCTACAAGAACCGGGACCAAGTCGTTGGAATTGTTCAGGACAACCAACGGCGGGGTGGTGTACTTAGGCCAAGTGAGGAGTGATGACCGTGGAAACTTTTAATATACCATTTTTGACTGTTTATCAGTTTAAATCGTCATGGAACACTACTATTACTCCTTTATCTTCCGGGAAAGAACAGCGAATAGCTAACTGGGACGAATCCAGAAGGGCTTGGATAATTGAGTTTAAAAAAGATTTAGATACTATTGACGCTGCTAGAGCGTTTTTTGATGCTCGAAAAGGCAAATATGAAGCCTTTCTTTTTGTTCCTCCACCCAAAAACTCGGCAGATGTTCCGGAGCCGGTTAAGGTTAGGTTTGACACAGACGACTTTGACGCACAGATCAAGTATAACATTGCCGGAACATTTACCCTAACCATAATCGAGGTGAAATGAGATGTCAAAAGGCTTAAATGAGGTTATGGTTGAGCAGTCCGAACAAGAACAGAATAGACCAATAGAATTATATGAGGTCGAGGTTGACGACGGTGTGGTACTGAGATACGCGGCAAATAACACAAATGATATCGTGTTCAACGGGCTTGTATATCAGGCCGCTTCCATTTCTCGAACCGACGTCGAAGCTAATATGGAATCAAAGTTGGAAGAAGTAAGTATAACCTTGCCTAACGTCAACCGCGAGTTTTCTGCTTATGTGGCAAACGGCGGAAGGATTAACGGCTATACCTGTCGGGTCTTGACTGTTATGAGAGACGCCTTGGATGATCCGCTCAACTATGCAATTACATTTCAAGGAGAACTGGACGGCGCGATCATTAATGGCAAAACGTTCAATTTTCGGGTTCGGAGCTATAACGGGAGCTTTAATATCAAAGTTCCCCGCCGGAAATATTCCCCGTTTTGCGAGCTAGATTTTAAGGGCGAATGGTGCAAATACGCTGGAGACGAAACTTTGTGCGATAGAACCCTTACTCGATGCACCGAATTAAACAACTCGGAAAATTATGGAGGATTTCTAGGAGTACCGAGAATCGTTAACCCGGGAGATAGACAATGAATATGAGTAAATATATCGGAATCCCTTATAAGTTGAATGGCAGGGATTTCAATGGTACTGATTGCCTTGGTCTAGTGTGGTTATACCTTAATGATCAGGGCATTAGTTTTCCGGAAGGTGACGGATTGCCAATCGATGACAGTTGGCAAGAAAGCGCGGAAACAAGATTTATCGAAGGCTTAGATGCTGTTGCCAAAATAGTTACAGAACCACAAAAGAATGATATCGTTTTAATTCATTGTTTTAAGCAGTCTGCGCATATCGGAGTAATGCTGGACAATCAACATATATTACACGCTCCGGATGAGAGCGGGAGCCAGATTAATCTGTTAAGTAATTACGGCAAGCATAGAATTTTAGGGTTTTGGAGATTGAGGTGATGTTATGGCTTGGGTAAAAGCGGCTGTTGTGTTTATTGCGAGCATATGGGGTTATGTTAAAGTTGTAGCGGCAGTTGCGTATGTAATTTATTTATGGAACCAGAAGAAAAAAGCGAACCAAAGCCCTACCTATGGCTTTGACATACAGACCCAGTGTTCAAACGAGTTACCCGTTCCAATTGTTTATGGGAAGGTAAAGGCTGGTGGGAATATCGTATGGCAACGTATGTCTTACGATAAAAGTACCATTTATGCTTTAGTAGCATTTAGTGAGGGTCCCATCAAAGGATTTGAGGACGTTAGGGCTAATGATATTCCGATCAAGCAACTTCCTGGATGTTATTACACTCCTTATCTGGGTACAGATGATCAACTAATTGATTCTAGATGCCCTGGCGGGGTTGGCTTTTTCAAGGATAGTAATTACGGAGGGAAAGCAGTAACACTATCGGCGGGCAATTATACTGCAGCAGACTTAGCAGCTGCAGGGATCGTTGAAGTAGGCGAACGCAACGATCATGGTTATACAACCATATATTATTATGGCTCTTGGACGAGCTCGATCAAAGTTAATCACCACAAAGTGACACTATATTCCGGTGAAAACTTTGATGGAGATTCGTTAGTTTTAACGGAAGATGTTACTAATCTCAAACATCTATCCCCGAACCTGAATGACCGAGTATATTCGTTAAAAATCGAGCCGCTAACCAATGCAGACCGAGTCAAGGTGGTCGGCGGATTGCGCAACGTTGCATATATCGCTTTTACTATCAAGGCAAGCGATAAACTTAGTGGTGGCATGCCAAACTTTACAGCGATTGTTAAAGGTCGCAAAGTTCGAACGTGGGAAAATGAATCATGGATAACAAAATTTAGCGAGAACCCTGCCTGGCACTTATATGATTTGCTTACTCATTCCAGATACGGCGGCGGTTATACAGATGATCAAATAAACATCGAAAGCTTTAAAACGGCTGCAGCATTTTGCGACGAATTATTAGATGACGGTCAGCCGAGATTTACCGAAGGAATCATTATTGACTGGGTTGAGTCGTTGCCTGATATTGTAGACCAGATCCGGCTTACCTGTCGCGGCTATGTCGTGAGCTATAATGGAAAGCTTACATTTAAAATCGAACAACCAGAAGAACCTTGCCAACACTTCGGCATGGAACACATTGTTGAAGATAGCCTTGAAATCTACATGCCGGGCAAGGACGAAGAATGGCAAAAAGTCACTGTAACTTATTGCGAACCTAACCAGAATTGGGCGAAGATTCCGGCGCAGAGTGTCGATGAATCAAATCCGATATACCCCACTCAAAAAGATTTTACGATTGTTGGAATTAACCGGTTTAGCCAGGGTTCGAGGCAGGCTTATTTTTATCGAGTTTACAGTAAGTTTTGTCGGTTTAGCGGCAAATTTAAGACTACCATCAGGGCTTTAAACCGCATTCCCGGCGATGTTATTACGATTACTGATGACATCATGGGATGGGTTAAAAAGCCGGTTCGGATTTTGGAAATTCGTCATGCAGGGGATCATGGTCATGAGATATATTTTCGGGAGTATAACGAGACGATTTATACAGATTCCTTGGGTAGTGTAGAGCCGACGGCAAATTATTCTGAAATGCCGAACCCTTTCGCGATTCCGCCTGATCCTACCAATTTAGTTGTAGCCGAATCGTCATTCGTACAAAAATCAGGCGAGGTTGTACCGGAGATTAGAATCACATTCACTCCGGGACATTGCATGAATTATAGTTACTCTTTAATCCAATTATCAGAGGATGGCGGAGAAACTTGGCTGGATAAAGGGCAGACGATCGAGGGCAAAACCTTTATTTCCGGCATACGAACAAACTACAACTATTTGGTCAAAGTAATAACTATTACTGCTCAAGGAGTAGCTAGTGAGGGCGTTGTCTCGCCTATTATAATCGAGGGGAAAAACCAGCTGCCATCTGACGTGCCTAAATTAACTATATCGCAAAACAACGGACGACTAAAAGCTACGGTTACTTTAGTTGATGATCCGGATGTGGAGGAATACGAGCTACGATATGGACCGAGTTGGGAAAATAGCACTAAAGCGATTAATAATTTTCCCGGTCCTACATCAGAGGAATTCGATGCACCACAAGCTGGAACGATAACTTTCTGGGCAAAGGCCGTCGATAGATCTAGATTAAAGTCCAAAACTGCTGCCAAATATATTATCGAGGTTATCCAAGTTGCTCCAAAAAACGCGATATACGAAAGAGATGAGGATTTATCCGCTTGGACGGGAAAAGACATGTTTTTAGATCCTTGGGGGAGATGGCACATTCAAGCAAAAGAGAGGATTGGCAGTTTTGCTAACTTTTTTGATATGTTTAATGGTCCAACCTTAACGCTCGAAGAATCACCTCAACTAATTTTACCCGTTGCGGACTTAGGCCATAGAGTCTTACAAGCGGATTGCTACTATATTGACCCTTGGGGTTATTTGCACTTAAAAACAGAGGAAGAACTTGGAGACTTCGAACGGTTTTTCGATATGTTCAACAATCTGACTATACACAAAGTAGCAGCGCAACCAAGCATTAAAACTTTCTTAGGAATTAAAGTAGATTTTAATCAAAATGTCAATAATCGGATCGACGTTCAATACCGCACGCGAACCGACGGAGACGATTGGTCGGCTTGGGCGACTTCGAATGTCAAAGAATTTACCGGCAGAAGAGTAGAAACAATGATTAAGCCAGTGTCGCTTGACGGAAAAACCAATGTTATCATTACCGGTGCAAAAATAGAAGTAGATGTTCCTGATGTAACCGAAGAATTGAAAAATATCAGCGTTCCAGAAACTGGGTTGGATTATGTGTATAAACAAAGGTTTTATATCGCTCCTTTTTTAGGACTATACACCTATGATTCAACCGGAATGTCAGTCACTCACCGAAAAACGAACGAAACCAACGAAGGTTTCCATCTTGAATTGCTTGATTCGTCTGGATTGCCTGTAACTGGGAAAATCGCCTATGGGACGGCAATAGGTTACTAAACAATTTTACAAAATTGGGAAACGGAGGTATAATAAGTGTAGGAACAAAATATAAAGGAGGGTCTGTCAATGAAAATGAAAAGGATTTTATTTGCAATCATATCTTTATCTTTATTAATAACCGGAATTACAACGCTATCAGGATGTAGTGGTGGCAGATCAAGAGGTGGACAAGCAAGAATAAGAGTGTTCCAGACCTCTGGAAGTGGAGGGATAGTTAGAGTTATGCCTAAACTAATTGTAAATAGCAATATTGCCTATGCAGACAACATGGAACTAGGTGCCGACGAATCATATATCTTATACACGTCAAACATAACTAATGGTATACGAGCATATGTTGAGGACGAAAATGGGATTAGAAAAAGCGATGTGGTAACAGTTGCCCCGGATTATACTTCGGAAGGAATGGCAGAGTGCATTAATATCACATATCAACTTGATAACGCTAATGGGGGAGTTGATTTTGGTATTCAGTGGGCTTCGCCGGGCAAATGTAAAATTGTATTAACAGGCGGTGGGATGACTAGAGAAATTAATGTATTAGCATGGGGGTCTCAAAAAAATGTCGGAGTGTTAGGCGCAGGAATTGCAATTACAGAAGCCGGACATACGCCCGTAATTCTAGAAAATAGTGATATATACGAGCAAACTAGCGAATATTATTTAAGTGGCGATTGGTATCTTGTTGATACCTGCAGTTCTACTGACTGGATGCAAAAATTTAAAGCAGTTACAACTGTTGATACTAGCTTTCTGACGGCCGGGCCTCATGCCATGAAAATAGGCGATATTTATATTAGTCGCGCTAAGAATGGAGGATTTATCAAATCCGTTCGTTTGATGTGGACTGATTTAGTTTACGACTGGTGTGATTCAGATGGACAATTTAGAGACTTTTAAGAGCCACAAAGGCTCTTTTTTTAATGGTGAAATTTGCCACCCGTAAAAGGCGGCATTTTATTTGGGGGTGTAATGATGGCAAATCAATATGATAATTTTGGTTTGGATATAGGCGCAGAAGAAGCGTACTTGAAGTTAAACGGGATGATGAGCAAAGATGTTGTTGACGAAGAAAAAATAGGCCACTATCACAAACGCGGGGCGGTAGGGCAGGGCGGAGATCTGGAAGCAGAAGATATTGGGATAGTTTCTCCTAGCGGGATTACATCTACAACCGTGCAAGGGGTAGTTGATGAATTTAAGGGTTTAATTGATATAGGGCGTGTGCATGTGCCTAGACGGCAAACTGTTTTGCAGGGACAAATGAATTATAGTATTAACGAGTCCGCTTTCATTGTAGCAATTGCCGGCCAGCTTAAATTAAATTTATTAGCAACAGAAGTTCCTTTGATCTGTACTATAGCCGATGGTAATACCTTATACGGGCAAAAAGACTATGTTTTTGGTTTTGCTCAAGATGTGATAGAGGCATGGACGTTGCCGGCTAATAAATCCTTCTTGCAATTGTATATAGAATATAATCCGGAGACTAAGACGGCATCTTTTGGTTATACCGAATACAAAACTCAATACTCCAATCCATCGTCTCCGGTAGTTGGTCAACACTGGTTTGACAAAGATA
>CALCRD010000238.1 GCA_937894355.1 uncultured Bacillus sp. | reverse complement strand
TAAATAGTTTAATTAAAAATAGAAAATTTAATTTAGAAGAAGATCCAAATATTTTAAAAAATAATGACAAACAGAAAAAAATGAATAAACAGTAGGTGATATGGGTTGTCCAAAAAATTATTATTTAATAGCATGATAGTCTTTTCTATCATGCTATTTATTATAAGTTTTTTTGTCGGTGAGAATATTGAAGAAGAAAAAAAGCTAGCCGAAAAAAAGGAAAAACAGGTACAACAAATAAAAGAAGAACAATTTTCATATTCGAATTCTGAAGAAAAGGACAGTTCTAATGAAAACACTTCTGAAAAACAGGAAGAGCGATATGGTAAAGACGAAGATTATCCTGACATAAGTAATCTCGAAGCTCTAAAAGAACAAGAAAAAGAAAAGGCAATTACCTTAAAGGATATCTTCCCTCAACATGATTTAGATGAATCAAACGAGGTCGCAGAAGCCTTTATAACGCTTTATTATCCGTTTAATGGTGATTACCCTATGGAGAACGTTGAGAACGCTAAAATCCATATGTCTAAGGCTTTATACCATAGTAATAAAGGGCAACAAGTCAGACCTACTCAAACTGTATATAGAAAAGAATTAATTTCTGTGGAAGTTTATGAGCCTTATAATCCGACAGATAAACATATTACTTGGAATGCAATAGTAGTCGGAAAGGTCTTTAATAGTCAAGGGGAATTAAATAAAGAAGAAACGTATGACTATTCGTTAAAATTAATTAAAGAAGATGGGAGTTTTAAAGTAGATAAATTTGTTTTAAACGTGGCTCATTAAGGGGTTGAAACAAACCAATGCAATCAATTGCTTTAGGCAGCATTAATGCTAAAAAGAAAAATAAAATGAAGTGGATTTTGTTATTATCTGGTGGGGCTCTCCCTTTTTTAATAGGTCTAATCCTAATGGCCATTATTTTCGGAACTATTATTCTCTCAATTACAGAGACACCAAGTTATGAAGATATTTCTCTTTCAGAAATTGGTGCAAACGAGATCCCCTCTGAATTTATTCTAGTCTATCAAAAAGCTGGAGAACAGTATGGTGTTCCGTGGATATTACTAGCTGCTATTCATAGGGTAGAAACAACCTTTGGCACAAATTTAGCTGTATCATCCGCAGGAGCAATTGGACATTTTCAGTTTATGAAATGTACATGGGTTGGATGGTCATACTCAGCTTGTTCTAATAGCTCATTAGGTAATGCTAGCATTGGGGAAAATGTTTATACGAGTACTTCGATAATCTCCCAACACAGTGGTTACGGTGTGGATGCTAATGGTGATAATAAAGCTGATCCAATGAACTTAGAAGATGCGGCTCACTCAGCTGCTAAGTATTTATCAGCAAATATGTCTGGAGGGTTAGAGGGGGCTGTTTATGCTTATAATCATGCAGAATGGTATGTGGATGAAGTAATGGGCTATTTTGAACTCTATTCAGATGGTTATGTGCCAATAGCTGGGGGCATGGTGGAGATTAAAGGAAATAAGGCATGGCCAGTTCCTTTCACGAAAGGAGTTACTAGTGAGTTTGGAATGCGTGATGGAACACCACATAAAGGAATTGACATATCGGCACCAGGAGACAGTGATCTCGGAATGCCCGTTGTAGCTTTTACTGATGGGGAAGTCATATTTTCAAATATGAGTGGTTCCTTCGGCAATCTCGTAATCATCCAACATGAGAATGGTTTGAAAACATACTATGCCCATTTAGCACAAAAAGGGATTAACTCTGGAACAATAGTCCATGCAGGGCAAACAATTGGATACCTCGGTTCGACTGGAAATTCCACTGGACCGCATTTACATTTCGAAACTCGGGTTAATGATGTGGCAGTTAATCCTAGAACATATTTGTCAGAATGGATAGGAATTACACCGTAAAATATGGTGTAATTCACATTTAAAAAGAGTGCAAAATGAATTCGTTTTAACGGTGAATTGGTTGTTGGAATAAAAAGAATTTGATTTGCATTCAAATTAAATTCAATTTTGAGGTGAAATGATATGAAAAAGAGTGCGGATATATTGGTAACAAAAGGACTGGAGATACCTTATTACCACTTTTTATACGAAGGAGATTTTTATAAGTATCTCCGGATCCGTAATAACAAATATCTGGGAGATGGGTCAAGAATAAATGAATATTTTTTAAATAATACATTTGAACAATATGATCTCGATGATACATTCATAGCTTTTCAAAGGGCAATGATGATTATTATCCATTATTTTAAAGATTATAACGAAAGGGATTTAGACAACAACAGTTACAAACCAGTCATTGATGCAATAAAGAAAACGGGAATTATTAAAGATGATGCCTGGTACAATCTATCTCTTATGTTTTTAGGTAATCAGAATGAAAACGAAAAAATTGAAACAATAATAATACCCCATGAATATTTAAGTGATTTTATCCTTTCGGGCGGAATTTCTAGCATAAAAAATTTGTTTGAAAAACCATTAAAAACCAGCATTACAACAAACAAAGAAATGCTAGAGGGTAAACAATATTTTTAAATCCTATCAATATCAGCGAAGAAATATTGGAAGAAATGCAAGGTTAAAAAACCTTTGGTTTTTTATAACTTAAAATGACAACAATTTTAACCCTGTATTTTACCTTTTTTATATTAATAAACCACTAGGAAATACGCAGTTTAATGGGTTTTTATATTATGAATCAACAAAGATAATAGAATGCCAATTTTTTTGTGCAGTTTAGTGTAGGATGTCCGAGTGAGGGGAGGATAGCTTACACTAAACAGTCCTTTCACTCTATTACAAGGAGGATAAAAATTAAATGGAAGTAAGCACCTATTTTTATAGATTGGTTGAACGAGATTTAAATATATTGTTAGACTTATATAATTTCCGAGCTTTGACAACCGAACAAATCAAGAGAAAGTACTTTCAAGAAAGTGAGCATTACGTAAATAAGGTTTTATATAAATTGAGAAAAGAACGATTTATTAATTCTAATACTTTAAAGGGGAGTAGAGATAAAAAGAAGGGAATTTCTTATCACAGATTGACCGAAAAGGGAATGGAATGTCTGGCAAGACATGGAGTGGCCGTTGAGGGGTTCATACAGAACTTGTATGTAAAACCCGCCAAGTTACATTATGTTTTATCAGCAAACGATGTTATGACCGATTTAACTCAGTCAGGATGGCAGGCATTAGACAGCAGAGGCATAAAGAAGCGTTTTAATTTAGATGACAGAATGAACATTCTAGGACTATTGGTAGATCCTGAGGGAAAGCGATATGGGTATTATGTGATGGAAGAAGGGATTACAAGAGCAAATTTGGGGAAAATGGTGGCAGAAATTAGAGATAGCTATGCTGTTGTGAAGAATTTCATCATCTTCACGAAAGGTGCTCGGTCCTATAGTCAATTCATCAACTTTGCTTTTAATCCGCCTTTGAAAAGGATAGAAAACCAATATGTGGCTCAGCTTCCTTTATACACTGGATATGATTTGAAAGTCGTGAATTTCAATATTGGCAGACAACGCTACAAACTCTACCCAACTGAAAAAAAGTGGTTAAATGCACTTGCAACTTACTATAACTTCGAGGTCATTAGTGATAAACCATCAGAAGGAAGACAATCATTTGAAACAATTATCCGTTATAAAGGGGAAGAAATGTATTTCGTAGACCTAACCGATACAGACATAACTAAGATCCGCGCGATTAACTCTTACACTGAGCACCATTACAACGAAGAAAATAAACGAAAAATATTAGTGGCCAATTTCCTTAAAAGCCAATGGGACCTAGTAAAAGATAAAGAAAAATACCTAGAGAGATTAGTCATAACCAAAAACGACTTTACCAATCTATTTGATGCAGCATCTGCGCCACCAGAAACAGAAGCGTAGAGTAATAAAATCGGTATGTGAAAATTTTTAAAAATAATATTAATTTAAAGGGGAAATCGAGGAATGATTAAGCCAGAAATCAGAAGAATTTTAGAAATTGTAAACCGTCTGGATATTTCAGAAGAACTCGAAGAAAAATTATCCCTACAGAACTAGAGGAAATATCTGAGATGCTTAAAGAAATAATTCCAGATGAAATCACTTTTGCTATAGGTGTCCAG
>CALCRD010000237.1 GCA_937894355.1 uncultured Bacillus sp. | reverse complement strand
CTCGGCTACCGCCCTAAGGGTGTGCGAAGCGCCTGGAGTGGAAATCCACTAAGTTTAAAAAAACAACAATGAACATTAACAAAGCCTACAAATAAAAAGATAACTGCCCCTAACGTGCGAAAGTCAAAACGGCAGGCAGTTATCTTTTTTAAAATTCCTACCCGTTAATAACGATTCCACCGTTTATATGCAGGAATTGCCCTGACATATAGGAGGAATCCTCTGATGCTAAAAATACGTATGCTGGCGCAACTTCTTGTGGTTGTCCTGCTCGTTTCATTGGTGTTTTCGCTCCCCAGTTCGCCACTTGGTCGGCGGGAAACGAAGCAGGGATTAATGGTGTCCAAATATTTCCAGGAACGACGCCATTCACACGTATTCCTTTGGTATGAAGTGATTTGGAAAGTGAACGCGTAAAAGCGACGATAGCCCCCTTCGTTGCAGAATAGTCGATTAATAGTTCATTGCCTTCGTATGCTGTCAGGGATGCTGCATTAATAATCGTGCTTCCCTGTTTCAAATGTGGCAAGGCGGCTTTTGTTAAATAAAAAATAGAATAAAAATTAGTACGAAACGTCTTTTCCATTTGTTCTGTAGTAATGAATTCGAGGCCTGTTTGGACATGTTGCTCAGCGGCATTGTTAACAAGAATGTCCAATTTGCCGAATTCATTGACCGTTTGTTCGACTACTTGATTACAAAAGTTTTCATCGCCAATATCCCCAGCAAACTGAAGACAGCGGCGCCCCTTCTGTTCGACCACCTGTCTTGTTTCCTCTGCATCATCATGCTCGTTAAGATAGACAATGGCGACATCTGCACCTTCCTTAGCAAAAGCAACGGCAATCGCTCGTCCTTGTCCACTATCCCCCCCTGTAATGATGGCAACTTTGTCTTTCAGCTTTCCGCTACCTATGTAATTTGGGTTATCATATGCGGGCCTTGGATTCATTAGTGATTCAATGCCTGGCTGCTGGTTTTGATGTTGTGGTGGAAAAGGTGTTGGCAAGGTTTCCATTGGTTCATTTCCCCTTTCAGGAATTTTGGTAGTCTTGATATATGGCCTGTGCAGTTGGAACTTCCAACAAAACAGGATTTGGACTCTTCAATGCTGTGTTTAATAGCTTGTCTAATTCATCCTCGGATTGAATCTTGTAAGCCTCCCATCCACATGCTTCCGCAAGCTTACTATAATCAGGATTTGTTAATTCGGTTCCCACGGGAATGAGTCCTTTTGACACCATTTTGTTCACTTCCATCTGTAGTGCGTTATTATTCAAAACAACGATGGTGATTTTCAGTTGGTAGCGTACAGCGGTAAGTAAATCGGCCAAAACCATCCCGAGTCCACCGTCTCCGGTAACACAAATGACCTGTTTATTCGGCATGGTTAATTTTGCTGCTAAAGCTGCCGGTAAACCAAATCCCATTGTTCGCCAATTACTAGAAAGAAGTACTTGTTCACATTGTGCTCGGAAATTTCTCATAAACCAGAGAGTATGATCCCCTTCGTCTAATGCAATGATCGTATCAGATGTGGTACATCTTTCGATCGCCCTGATGATTCGAGAAGGATGTAATGGATAACCCAAAGTGTTTCCTTCTTCTTCATTTTGGGTTGACCAGTTTTTTTTACATTGGTGAATTTGATTGATCCAATTTTGATTAATAAGATGGGATTGTAATCCACTAGTAAGATTGGAAACAATCTCTGCCATATTTCCTACTAACCCACAATCTATAGGCATTCCATTTCCCAGTTTTAGCGGTTTGTCTTGAACTTGAATAATACGGGCATTTGTTGGGGTATGTCCCTCTGGCCACCAAGATGATCCAATCGATAAAATCACATCAGCCTGCCTAAACACGGGTGGCAGAGTGGGATTTCCCCCTTCGCCTAATCCACCTAAGTTAACTGGATTACGGTCAGATATGATTCCTACTGCTCCATATCCCAGTACAACGCCACTGCCCCAACGCTCTGCCAATAGTTGGATTTGGGATTCCAAGGGTCTTACACTATTTCCAACAAGTATCATCGGACACTTAGCGGAAAGCATGTGTGCTTGAGCTTGTTGGAGTTTCTCAATACTCGGTGCCATTTCCGTTAATTTGATTGGTTCATTGACTGGCACTACCGTTGGCATCGTAAAAACATCGGCCGGTATGGACAGATGACTTACTGTATCCAATGCAATGGATGTATGTATCCCTTTTGTCAAGGATTCAATAACTGCATCGGGATGTACGATTAACTGGCTGTATCCTGTAATCGCCTGAACTAGTTCCTGTTGATTAATATATTGTTTGTAGGAAGTACCAATATTCTTTAATGGCGCTTGCCCGGTGATTGCTAATACGGGGAAACCATCTAAATAAGCATCGCACAGACCATTGATTAAATTAGCTAATCCCGGGCCCATTTGTGCAACACAAACCCCTAATGTCCCTGTACATTTTGCTTCCGCAGAGGCCATCATGGCTGCAACAGACTCGTGCTTTACGGCAATAAATTGAATCTTGGTTTGTTTTGCAATCGCATCTATGAGGCCAAAGATGGCATCGCCAATAACACCATAAATTCGTTTGACTCCGTACAAGTCAAGTTGTTCAAGGATTGCCTCTGCCGCTGTTCGAGAGATAGCCTGCTCTCTTAATGAGTTTTCTTTTGTAGACAAACCCCTGCACCCCTTTTAATCGAATTATTTAAAAGATAAATATAAAATTTTAAACTTAGAGTAGTTTTCTATCTCCCCTGACCAAGGCCTTGCGCTTCACCTTTAGTATGAAATATTCAATCTCCTATTATTCCTGAATAGTGACTGTGAAATTTAGGAATAATGAAATTGTATAATCAAAAATGGATGGTGATTTTTTTGGATTGGAACGGCTGGTCGTTGGATCGTGTTTTTATTTTGGCGTTGGGATTATTATTTATTGTCATTTTTGTGCAGGTTACCTTATTCCATTATCGGCAAAACTTCCGTCATTGGTCGATGTGGATTCCCGTTATTGCTACACCTCTCTTTGGACTTTGTTTAGTTTTGTTCACATTTTACAATGCCGCTTGGCTTCTAAGTGTTTTAAATGTGTTATTAGCGATAGGCATAATTGCGGGCTTATTTGGTTCTTTTATGCATATTCGGGGGGTTGGACAGCGCGTGGATGGATTTAAATTACGAAATTTCCTTATTGGACCACCATTAACACTTCCAGCCTTGGTTACTGCCGTTAGCTTACTAGGGCTAATTGCATTAAATTGGGGGTGATTACTTGTCAAAGGATCAAATTCATTATCCAAATTTTAATGTCATGGACGAGGAAAAACAGTGGGATTCCCATACCCGACAAATCGTGGGTAAACGGACAGATACACAATCTATTTTTTCACTTCAATATTTAACTGAGCAGGAATCAAATACATTATTTGAGCTCTGTGCAATATTGCTCGATGATGGACGTAACCCGATAATATCCTTCGTCGTTCATCACTTTGATGCAACATTGGCTACTAATATCGGAGAATCTCAGCGAAAGGATGGCGTTCCAAAACTATCAATCCTTATTCGCGACGGTGTTGCTTTGCTTGAAAAGGCATGCACTGATATCTATCGAAGTCCATTTGGTAGTTTAAACGAGGAGACAAAAACGGAGGTTGTCAGCAATTTGATGCAAGGAAACTTTACCTTAAAATCGGATCAAATTACGATTCCCGTTAAAGATTTTATTCATAAAATATCAAGCGAGGCAACGGCGGCTTATTATTCCCATCCAACCATTTGGTCTGAAATCGGTTATGCCGGGCCTGCTTACCCAAGAGGTTATGTTCGGACCGAATTGGGTCTTACTGATCCCTGGGAGGCGAGACAAGATGGGAAATAACCAAGACCACGTTAAGCATAACATCGATCATTATCAAGGCAATCGTTACGATCACCTTGACAAGCGAAAATATAAAGACGATGCGGATGTTTGTATTGTTGGAGCAGGCGCTGCAGGTGGGGTTCTAGCTTATGAGCTTAGCAAAGCCGGGCTAAAAGTTGTTATCATTGAGGCAGGACCATTTTGGAACCCACAAACTGATTTTGCCAGTGATGAACTTTCCATGACCAAGCTCGGCTGGCAGGATACACGGATTGTCAGTGGAGCAAATCCGTTACAAATGGGTCATAATAACTCTGGACGAGGTGTAGGTGGAGGTACTGCCCATTTTACAGGCGTATTTTTACGATTTCATGAAAGTGATTTCCGTACAAAAACAGAAGATGGTGTTGGAGAAGATTGGCCGATTAGTTATCAAGATCTTGAGCCCTACTACGCTAAAATTGAAAAAGATATTGCCGTATCCGGACCAAAGGAATTTCCGTGGGGGTCATTCCATGGACCCTACCCTTATCCGGAACGCGAGCCAATTAGTTCAAACGCAGAGATGTTTCGGATTGGTTGTGAGAAGTTAGGGATCCGAAGTGTAGTACCGCCACTGGCCATTAATTCCGCACCATTTGACGGTAGACCGCCTTGTATTAACCGAGGATTTTGTAACCAAGGGTGCATGCCAAATGCAAAGTTCAGTACCCTGATTCATCATATACCAAAAGCGATTCAGTATGGAGCTGAAGTAATATCAGATAGTATGGTTACACAAGTGTTAGTTAATAAAGAGGGAATTGCTACTGGTGTAACCTTTGTTCATGATGGACAAACCTATGAACAAACAGCTCAATTGGTAATCCTAGCTAATTTCGTGGTCGAAACACCAAGGTTATTGCTGAATTCCGCTAACGCACAGTTCCCCAATGGGCTAGCAAACTCCAGCGGATGGGTAGGAAAAGCAATTATGGTACATAGCAGTAACGATGTATATGGCAAATTCCCAGAGGAAATCCGACTTTACAAGGGTACCCCTGTATTGGCTACAACGCAGGATTTTTACGAAACGGATAGGAAACGAGGATTTGCACGGGGTTATACATTACACGCCCATGGTTCACGACCGGTCGAAATGGCTAAAGGTATCTCTAAAGCGGGAAAATTGTGGGGCTCATCTTTACGTAAATCAATGCTTGATTACAATTTTTACGGAAGAGTCACACTTGTTGGCGAAGTTCTTCCCGACCACAAAAACCATGTTAGTCTTTCCGAAGAAAAAGACGAATATGGTATGCCCCTGCCAAATGTTTCTTTTTCATACGGAGACAATGATAATCGATTAATTGCCCATGCTGTATCTACCATGAAGGACATTATCATTGCAGCTGGAGGAACTCCGGAATTTGTGACTGATGATTCAGCCCACCTTATGGGAGGATGCCGTATGGGAAACAACCCTGAAACATCTGTAACAAACTCATTTGGTCAGACTCATGATATTCCCAACCTGTTTATTAATAGCGCCAGCCTGTTTGTCACTTCTGGGGGTGGAAATCCGACTAATACGGTTATGGCACTTGCAGCTAGGACAGCCGAGTATATCAAAGAAAACTTCAGTTCTTAGCATCTAAATTGTCTGCTATGGCCAGTATTCACCCAGCTTTTAAAACTTTTACAAAAACTACTAACAATAGCAACCATTTTCATTTACATCCAACCCTTTTTCCACTAATACAGGGGAACCAAATGAAATAGTTTGTTTTTATTAGAAAAAACTATTTTGTATTTTACATTTTTCTGTTAACATATATAGGGGTAGGGGTATTAGATGGATACCTTTAGGTCAAACATTAAACATTGGGGTATTTGAACATATATTTAAGGGGGATGCAACATTGGGTAAAAAGGTTGTTATTGTTGGTGGAGTTGCCGGTGGCGCAACTGCTGCTGCAAGATTACGAAGAATTGATGAAAATGCAGAGATCATTCTGTTTGAAAGAGGAGAATATATTTCGTTTGCGAACTGCGGTTTGCCGTATTATATAGGGGAAGTAATTCAAAATAGAAATAAGCTTATGGTTCAAACTGTTAAAGGGATGAGCAAAAGATTTAAGTTGGATATTCGAAATTTAACTGAAGTTGTGAGCATTAACCGCGAGGCAAAAACAATCACTGCTAAAAGCTTAAGTACTGGGGAAACTTACCAAGAATCATATGATTCTCTATTATTATCACCTGGAGCAAAACCAGTGGTTCCAAACTATCCTGGCTTAAATGAAGCTGACAATATTTTCACGCTTCGTAATATTCCTGATACTGATGCGATTAAAGACTATGTTGATAATCAAAAACCAAGCCACGCTGTTGTGGTTGGTGGCGGATTTATCGGTTTGGAAATGGCTGAAAACCTTGTTGAACGTGGCGTTAAGGTAACAATCGTTCAACGTTCTAATCAAGTATTGGCACCGATTGATTTTGAAATGGCGGCAATCGTTCATCAGCACTTAAAGGATAAAGGCGTTGAGCTTATTCTTGAGGACACTATTAAATCGATTGAGAATGGCGGAAAAGCAGTCATTCTAACAAGCGGAACCCGTCTGGAAACTGATATGATGATTCTATCTGTCGGCGTTCAACCTGAAAATAAATTAGCTGTGAATGCTGGTTTAGAGGTTGGTAAACGCGGTGGTATCAAGGTAAATGAATTCCTGCAAACAAATGACGAAAGCATTTACGCAATCGGTGATGCCATAGAGGTTTATGATTATATTAATGATAATCCAACATTGATCCCACTTGCTGGTCCAGCAAACCGTCAAGGTCGTATGGTAGCCAACAATATTATTCAAGGAAATGTAGAAAGATATCCTGGCACATTAGGAACTTCTGTATTGAAAATCTTTGACCTTGATGTGGCATCTACAGGAAATAACGAAAAAATGTTAAAACAGCTTGGAATTGAATACGAGGTTGTTCACATTCATCCCGCTTGTCATGCTGGCTACTACCCTGGTGGAAGCCAAATCTCTTTAAAGTTGATATTTGAACTTGAAACTGGACATATTTTCGGCGCTCAAGCTGTCGGAGCTGATGGTGTCGACAAACGTATTGATGTCATCGCTACTGCTATTAAGGGTGGCTTAACGGTCCATGACTTAACTGAATTAGAATTAGCTTATGCACCACCATTTTC
This sequence comes from uncultured Bacillus sp., assembly GCA_937894355.1. Lineage (GTDB taxonomy): Bacteria > Bacillota > Bacilli > Bacillales > Cytobacillaceae > Bacillus_BU. The sequence continues at coordinate 2,088 of CALCRD010000237.1, read as the reverse complement.
ATCTGCAAAAGATCCGGTAAACTATGCAGGTTATGTAGCTTCTAATATGATTGACGAAGGCATTGAAACGATTCAATGGCACGAAGTCGATGAAATCGTTGCAAATGGTGGTCTGTTAATCGATGTTCGCGAGCCAAAGGAACGTGAAAATGGTTATATTTACGGTTCTATCAATATCACACTTGATGAGCTTCGCAACCGTTTGGACGAGCTACCGACTGACCAAACCATTTATGTTTCTTGTCAAGTTGGTCTGCGTGGCTACTTAGCAACAAGAATCTTATTGGCAAACGGCTTTAAAGTGAAAAACGTAGACGGTGGCTGGAAAACTTACTCAGCAGTCCCGCATAAAGAACTAGTAACAGTTTAATATTTAGGTAAAAGTCAGAGTGACGGTTCTAGTGCTTCCTACGGAAGTTAAAGAACCGTCACTCTGATTGTTAAAGGCTGTTTTCGTAAAGTTTGTTGTTAAAATCTTAAACCCGATTTTAACTCAATATCATCTATTTTGTAACTTGAAAGTAGGTTTGCAGGCTCTTTTCTCATAAATGTTTGCTGTTTTACTGTCTAATCACTTCATTCTCATCTTAAAAAGCAACAATGTTTAAGAAAAGAGCCTTGTTAAAAAAGAAAAACGCATGAAAGCATCCGTTAGCCTTCATCACTTTGACTAACTAAAATCATTCTATTTTACTGATTCAATAAAAGATGTGTTATTTGTTATTGGATATTCTCTTGAACTTGCAATCATCCTGTATGTAGACGCTGCTGCAATTGCACCAATTACCGGTCCAATAAAATAGATGGCAAGTTGATTCCAGATAATGTTTCCATCTAATATACTGCTAACTAGGTAAGGTCCAAAAGCTCTGGCTGGATTAAATGCAGCTCCAGTTGCACCACCAGCCAACATGATAATTCCCCCTGCCGTTAAGCCTATAGCAATACCCTCTAATCCTTTATAAGCCCTCTGATCTACAGCTGTTCCCATTATTACAAAAATTAATATGAATGTTGCGATTGCTTCAACCGTTATTCCTTGAAGATAACCCGTTGTAATTCCAAGACTAGGTGCCCCCAAATTACCCAAAGTTACACCATCCAAACCTAAAATAACCACAATTCCATAGGCCCCTACAACGCTGCCTGCAAATTGTGCAATAAGATACGCAGGTACTTCTCTCCAAGGAAAGTTTCCAGTTGATGCTAAACCAATCGTCACGGCCGGATTAATATGAGCCCCAGTAAATTTACCAATTGTATAAATCATCCCCATTATTGTAATTGCATGAGCAAACGCAACAATCCCCACATCAGCTAAAGTTGCCGCACTTCCGTTTGCTGCAATAATTACATTATTTGCTGCCGTTCCTGCACCAATAAGGATCAATAAAGCAGTACCAATTCCTTCAGCAATACTTCTTTTTAACAAATTTGAGTTTTTCATAAACAGCCTCCTTCCAATTTTTTACCAATCTCTACTTATAAATAAGTAAGACAAGGCGATTAGACTTTTCACCTGCACAGAAATATGAATGTTAAACACTTTACAACTACAGCAACCCTATAAATATTTTTGATGCCACCAATCCAAAGGTAATTTTAACCCATGGAAATTATCACCTCCTCCTCAAAATAGAATAACTGACAATTCTGAAATTTATGTGAAAAAATTCCATAATTTACAATATATTTACATTTATAAAAGTCTATCTACTAAACGATTTTCACTAATCTTGGATAATAAAATAAAATCTTTAATTTTTATCCATTCTCCCCTAATCCATAAATGAAACCTAAAAACTCAAAGGATTGTCATTATAATAACGACAATCCTTTGAGTTTTAATATTTATTTTTTTAGGCTGAAATTTTGAAAATATTCGATAGTCTTTGAATACTTTTTCATATTTTAAGAGTAAACTTTCAAAAAACTGATAAATTTTCCAAGACTTCCGCTTTTTAAAATAAATTTCTCGTTCGACTGAATATGACATTTATTGTCGAAACGAATATGTGATTATGAATACTCCTACCACTTAATTTTCTAGCGAAAATTTGAAGTGGGGGTTTCTAACGTATCAAACAT